>JADGQE010000204.1 GCA_017882055.1 Thermoflexales bacterium | reverse complement strand
CAGCGCCGAGAAGAATCTGATTATCTTCGCGCAGCTGTACGGCGTACGCGACGTACCTGGGCAAGTTGAAAAGTATCTGCGAATGTTGGGGCTATGGGACCGACGCAAGGACCCGGCCGGTGCATTTTCCAAAGGCATGAAACAGAAACTCGCCATCGCGCGGGCGATCTTGCACGAGCCGGCTACGCTGTTCCTGGACGAGCCAACAGCGGGACTCGATCCTGAAGCCGCTAAGATCGTGCGCGACTTCATCGAAGAGCTCAAGACTGAAGGGCGAACCATTTTTCTGTGTACGCACAACCTCGATGAAGCCGATCGGTTATGTGATCGTATCGGCGTGTTCAAGCAGCGCCTGATTAAGGTCGACACGCCCAATCGGATGCGTACTTCGCTGTTTGGGCGGACCGTGGAATTTCGGTTGCAGCGTATCGATCCCGCAGTAACCGATGTCATTCGGCGCTTCGATTTCGTCAAGAACTTGGAAGTCGAAGGTGGCAAGATGATTGTCGGTCTGGACGACCCCGAAGCCCGTAATCCAGAGATCGTCAAAGCCCTGGTCGCCGCCGGAGCCGAGGTGCAGTTTGTGAGTGAGGTCCGGCACTCGTTGGAAGATGTCTATTTGTCACTTGTCGGTCACGGAAAGTAGGCAAGCGATGCGCATTCGAACCATCATTGATAAAGAATGGGCTGAAGTTTTTAAGAACAAAATGGTGTTGATAACGGTGGTAGCAATGCCGCTGCTGTTCATGATTCTGCCGCTGGTTCAACTGGCGGCCACACGCAATGTCGATGCAGGGAGCATGCACAATGCACCGGAAAGTATCATTCAAATCTGCCGGGCGCAGGGGCTGCAGGACAATGAATGTCTGCAAGGCTTTTTGTCTAACCAGTTTATGCTGTTCTTCCTGCTGCTGCCGCTGATGATTCCAGTGATGATTGCGTCTTACAGCATCGTCGGCGAGAAGACCACGCATTCGCTTGAGCCGCTGCTGGCGACGCCTACCTCGACGACCGAGATTATTCTCGGCAAGGGGCTGGCGTCGGCGCTGCCGGCCATTGGCGCAACGTGGCTCGCGTTTGCCATCTTTCTGTTTGCTGCACGCTTCTTGGTGGTGAGTGATCGCGTGTATGCCGGCATTACGAATCCGATGTGGATCGTGGCTATGCTGCTGGTAGCGCCCCTGTTGACAGTGATGTCGGTGATGGTGGCCATCGTTATCTCGTCACGCGTCAACGATCCACGGGCAGCCGAGCAGCTGGGTATGCTCGTCATGCTCCCATTACTGGGACTATTCTTTGCCCAGATCTTTGGCCTGATCGCGCTTAATGTGACGACCATGTTCGTCCTGAGCGTGATACTGTTGGCGGTGGATGCAGGTATGGTCGCGCTCGGGGTCAAGTTGTTTCAACGCGAAGCCATTCTGACGCGCTGGAAGTAACTTTCACGACTGCCGCAAGTATTAAACTTGCGGCAGTTTCTTTTTTGAGGTTGCTTATTCGATCGGTCGATGCTAAGATACAGACCTGGATCGCGCTATTGGTTCGCGATCCGACATTTCCGAAGTTGAACGGGAGAGCATTTATGAACACGGCCGCACCACGTAAGTCATTTCCGCGTCGATTGTGGGAGGCGCTCAAGAGCCTCAGCCTGATTGTGTCGATGGTTATCAACCTGGTTTTGATCGTCGTCGTGGTGGTTCTGCTCAACCAGATCGGTGGGATCAAGACCACGCTGTCCAGCGTCCTCGGCCAGCTGGATTCTGCCTTCGAGGGCCTGGGCAAGTCGACGATCGTCGACACCATCGTCATCAGCCAGACCGTGCCCGTGCAGTTCGATCTCCCGCTTGATCAGAATACCTCGGTCGTCACGCAGGGGCCGGTGCCGATCAATGCCCAGGCTACTTTCTCGCTCGGCCAGTTCGGCAGCATCAACGGCACCGTCAGTCTGGCGTTGCCGCAAGGCACCTCCCTGCCCGTTCACCTCCAGTTGTCCGTCCCGGTCAGCACGACGATTCCGGTCGTGTTCGATCAGCCGGTTTCCATCAATCTGTACCAAAAGGGCCTGGGGAACGTCGTCGATAAACTGCGGGCCGCGCTGGCACCGCTGATCAGCCTCGTCAAGAAACTGCCGGACGCCTTCGTCATCTTCCCCTGAATTTCCCGGCCGAGGCGTTTCACGTGGAACACCCTGGAAGAGCCATTATGCCCGATCTACGCGCCGTGTGTGCCGCCCGTCTGCCCGATACGTTAGCGCTGCTCAAGCAACTTGTCCAGCTCGAATCACCGTCCACCGACAAAGCTGCCGTGGATGCCTGTTCGGCCTTTGTCGCTGATCGGCTCCGTGCGCTTGGAGCAGAAGTTCAATCTGTTCCCCAGTCTGTCGCCGGCAGCCAGCTGCTGGCAACCTGGCGCGGTGAAGCGGATGGCAAAGGCCAGTTTCTGGTGTTGCTTCACCTCGACACCGTCTGGCCGATCGGCACACTGACGCAGCTGCCCCTCCGTGAAGAAAACGGCAAACTCTATGGCCCCGGCGTGTATGACATGAAGGCCGGTACGGCGATTGTTTTGGCGGCACTCCAGGCAATGCATGCCTCCGGTTTAAAGCCGCGCCGGCCAATCCGAATGTTGTTTACGGGCGACGAGGAGATCGGTAGCGATACCTCACGAGCCTTGATCGAGGCCGAGGCTCGGCGGAGTGCGTTGGTGCTGGTGCTGGAACCCGCCATGGCGGGCGGACAGCTCAAGACGTTTCGGAAAGGCGTCGGCACATTTAAGCTGGTCGCCTATGGCCGGGCTGCCCATGCGGGCGTCGATCACTCGAAGGGCGTCAATGCCATCGAGGAATTAGCCCACCAGATCCTGCGCCTTCAAAAGATGACGGATTACGATCAGGGCACTACGGTCAACGTCGGCACGATTCGAGGCGGCAGCGCCAGCAATGTCGTGCCAGAGCAGGCCGAAATGGAAGTTGACTTTCGGATCTCCAGGATGTCCGAGATCGATCGGATTGTGACCGCCGTTGAGAGGTTGAAGCCCGTTCTAGCTGGAAGTCGATTGGAGATCACCGGCGGATTGAACCGCCCGCCGATGGAGCGTACACCCACCCTGGTAGCTGCGTTTGAGCAAGCCCGTCGACTGGGCGCAAGCATCGGATTAACGCTCGAAGAAGGATCGACGGGCGGAGGCAGCGACGGCAACTTTACCAGTGCGCTCGGTATCCCGACTCTGGACGGTCTCGGCGCATTGGGGGACGGAGCGCACGCCGCGCACGAGCATATCGTCATCAGCAGCCTGGCAGATCGAGCTGCGTTGTTGGCAACTATTTGGACTCAGTGGGAATAAGGAAATCCGTTTTGCGCGATGAAGAGGCTGCTCAGGGAGTGGCCTCTTTTAGTATCTTGAACTGTTCAACGGCTTGCTTCAACTGATCAATTGTCAAGACGCTCGAAGCGCGATCGAGAAACGCGCGCAGACTGGAACTATAGACTCGCAACGCGATCACATTCGGCCCGATGGGGTCGCTGCCCGCCGCGCCAGGCCGATCGGCATAGGCACCATAAAAGGCAAAGTAGGCTTGATTGATTTTTCGAATGCTGTAACCGTGCGAATTGATAACTTGCCGCTGCTGTTCCATGTACTTTTCGGCTTCGACGATTTTGGCTTCGTATTGGGCACGCAGATTCCTGGCGTCATCTCTATGACCGGCGGTCTCAGCGGTTTGCGCCTGATCTCTTATCGCCTGCGCTACGGCCAGTAAACTATCAACTCTGACTCGTATATCGTGCATGGCACGGCTGAAACTGAATTCATTGGAAGTGGACGGGGCCGGTGCCGTCGCGGCAGGCACGGTCGGAGGGATTTGAAGGGGCCTCGGCTTGACTAGATCAGGATGTTCGCGCTTGAGCATATCCAGGTAATAGCGCCGCATGACCGTCAGCCCGACTTCGCTGCCCGCCAGCGAAGCGACCGTCTCATTGATGGTCCGAATGTCCGGTGAATCAACGGCCAGGTAACTAAAGCCTAATGGGCGAAAGTCGAGCCAGTTATGGATCCATTCGTGGGACATCGTCTGTAATAGCCATAACAAGTCATCTGTTTCCAGGATCATGGTTGGATAAGCCGCCAGGCCCCCAATCGGTACGACGAGGGCTGAATGATTGGTCGTGCTCAACACGCTTTGTTCGATCTGCTCGGCTTGATCGACATTCAGTCCGGCTTGCAGACCGAGTCCTGCCGCGCGATTAATCTCGTCACGCGGCGAAACGATCAGGACATAGGGCAGCGGCGTAATTCGCGAGGCGACCGGTGGCACAATCTCTCCGCCTGCCGCAAAGCCCTCCTCGGCTAACACACTGGAGATTTGTTGCTGCAGAATTGCTTCAGCCGTCGGACGCCGGCGTTCGATCCCGGCGCGTGTCGCATCGCGTTTTGCCCGCAGGTCCGCCGAAGTCGCGGCCGGATCGGTAACCAACGCAGCGGCATAGATATTGCGAACCTGCGTGTCCAATTCTGACCAATCTTTGGTCAGCTGCACGTAATCCAACACAAATTGACGCTGCTGATCGCTGGTCAGGTAATCTTGTACCGGCACGGCGATCTGAGCCGCTTTCTCTGTCAGGGCTTCATTTTCCCACTGGACGAAATCAAACACCGAATTGCCGGCCGCGCGATCGATTTGCGTTGCGAAGTCGCCCGGCGGTGGATACTCCTGGGCTAACAAAAACGCGATCAGCACGAAAAAGATCGCTCGGCTTAGAAAGACAGTGAGTCGTTTCAGACTCGGCGCGAGGCGGTTTAGCATTTGAACCCCGGGCAGCACGTGGGCAAAGGTCAATTAGTGTTAATTTGACACCAATCGGGATGATCACCAGCTGCTCCGCTGCAATTATATACCCGGTTCGGCCAGACCCGGATTGACCAACTTTCTGCTAATGTCCAGCTGCAATCATGCTATAATCGCGCTGGCTAAACTTATTCAGGGGGATGGACGACATGCGGTTTCTGGTGACAGGCGGGGCAGGGTTCCTGGGGGCAGCGCTCGCAAATCGATTGGTGCGCAGCGGGCATACGGTGCGTGTGCTAGATGATCTGACGACGGGCGATCCGAATCACCTCGATCCGGCCGTCATGTTTACGCGCGGTGATGTAGCCGATGTGCCGAAATTATGGACGCTGCTGCAGGGCATCGATTGCGTTTATCATCTGGCCGCGCGCGTCTCGGTGTCAGAGTCGATTCTGTATCCGCGCGATTACAACGCCGTCAACGTTGGCGGCACGGTAGCCGTGATGGAGGCGATGCGAGATGCCGGCGTAAAACGAGTGGTGTTGACTTCATCCGGCGCGATCTATGGCACACAGACGCAGCAACCTGTCCACGAGGATTTGCCGCCCAATCCCGATTCGCCTTACGCCGTGAGCAAGCTGGCGGCTGAGCATTACGTGCGCACCATCGGCACGTTGTGGAAGATCGAAACAGTGTGTCTGCGCATTTTCAATACCTACGGGCCGGGCCAGCCGCTGCCCCCGTCACATGCGCCGGTGATTCCGCAATTTCTGAAGCAAGCGCTTAACGAAGGCTCGGTCGTCACTTTTGGCGACGGTTCACAAACTCGCGATTTCGTTTACGTCGACGATGTGGTTGATGCGCTGACTGCGGCCGCGGCGGCGCAGAATATCGATCGCGAAGTGATCAATATCGCCAGCGGTACAGAGACCCGCATCGACGCGCTGCTCGAACTGGTCGGGCACGTGACCAATCAGTCGCTTAGCCCTCTGCGCAACAACAAGGGCGGCGGCGTCAAACGCTTGTGGGCCAACATCGGCAAGGCCCGTGCTTTGCTCGGTTTCAATCCGCGCGTGTCGTTGGAAGAGGGGTTGAAGTTGACGATCGAGCGTGACGCTCAATTCAAGCGCACCGCGCAGCCGCGCCAATCTGTTCGCAGCTAAGCGACGCCGGTCAGGAGGGCAGTGAAATGGCGCGCATCAACGAGTCTCAACGTGCTGAGATTTCGGCTTTTCTCAAGAAGCATACGACGCTGACGCTGGCGACCGTCGATCGCGAAGCGTGGCCGCAGGCGGCGAGTCTATTCTACGTGAACGACGAGATGCTGAATTTGTACTGGGTCTCCGGTGAGAAAAGTCGCCACTCCTTGAATCTCGAACGCGTGAGCCGGGTGGCGATTACGATTCACAACGCGACGTGGGACTGGCGCGACATTCAGGGTGTGCAGATCGACGGGCAGGCGCGGCGATTGATCGATCCCGACGAGACCGATCGGGCCTGGGCTTTATTCCGTGACAAGTTCCCGTTCACCGCCGAGTTCGTCGATCAGATCGCGCGCAGTGAATTCTTCGTCGCCGTTCCCAAATGGATTCGGCTGATCGACAATTCAAAAGCCTTTGGACATCGGGAAGAGTTCACACTGCCGTGACGCAGAATTCAGACACGAGGATTCAGAATCCGGATAAAGCAGCTTTGCGTGGCGAACCATCGCACGTCTGGCGCTTCGGGCAGAACCGAAGGCTTCACCTGATCACGCAGTCGCTGCCGGTTGACGCACGCTGCGTGCTGGTCGACGGCTGTGGACTGGGCATGTACGTCAAGCATCTGGCCGAACTCGGCTACAACGCCATCGGGTTGGACATCGATTACGAGCGCGTCGTCGAAGCAACACAAGCGGGGATCAATCGACTGCACGTGGCGGCTGGAGAATATCTGCCGTATCCTGACGGCACTTTTGATGCGGTGTTGTCGCATGAAGTGATCGAGCACGTGGCTAATGATCGCATCGCTGCGCGCGAGATGATCCGGGTGTTGAGACCGGGCGGGCGCGTGATCTTGTTTTGCCCAAATCGTTGGTATCCGTTCGAAACGCATGGACATTACTGGCGCGGCAAGTATCACTTTGGCAATACGCCGCTGATCAACTACTTGCCCAATCCGCTTCGCAATCGATTCGCGCCCCACGTGCGAGCCTACACCGGTCGCGGCATCCGCCGTTTGTTTGAGGGACTGCCGGTGCGCATCATTACTCACACCCAAATCTATCCCGGCTATGACAACGTCGTCGCACGGCGGTCGGGACTGGGCAAGATGCTGCGCACAGCCACTTACACTTTCGAACATACGCCGCTGAAGTTCTTCGGCCTGTCGCATTTTCTGGT
>JADGQE010000203.1 GCA_017882055.1 Thermoflexales bacterium | reverse complement strand
ATAATCTGGGTGGGGTCAGTTGTGGTTGGTTCATATCCAACGTATGAATAAACCCACGCCGTTCCCTTTGCTAATGGAAACTCGGCAAGCGCCTCGCTCGAATCCGATGAAGCAGGGGGTTCTGGTAGCGCTGGCGTTGATGGTTGAGCGGAAGTGCATGCGACCATCATCCAACCCAATACGAAGACAAGCAGAATCGCGCGTGAACTCTTAGATATCATGGTTACCTTTCGCTCTCCAGTGGAAGGTCGGACGTGGGCAAGCGGAGATGAGTGGCTTACTACCTGTTGAGAAGCCCGGACATCTCCAACACGCGCTTTGACCAGACGGCTGACTGTTCAGCCAGCTGGCTGCGCTGCGCCGGATCGATCCAAATCTCCGTCCAGTGATACTGCCAGCGCGCCAATTGAATCTGCAATTCCACCAACTGTGCGGCGGTATGGACCTCGGCCTCAGCCGCAGTCCATTCAATGAAGAACTTACTTTCATCGATCAGGCTCGCAACGGCTTCGCGATTGGCCTCATGGGCAGCAAACGCTTTGATCCGGCTTAAATTAGCCGCCACGCCGCCTAAACGAATCGGTAGATTATCACGGAGATAACGTTCGCGAATGAGGGTCCAGTCTTTCATACGCCACCTAACAATTTCTGAGTCACTTGAGCAATTCGTGACTGAAGCATGTCGGTCAACTGTTGCGGAGTGGCGCGAGAATGAATGAGATGAATCACGCTTTTGTCCGGGCCTCTGCTGAAGATGGACAAAGTATACACTGATTGCAGGCACGCGCCCACTGGCCCAGGTTCGCTGGATTTCCGCGCGCGACTGACCTACCTCCAAAGGGAATGAGAGAGGTCAATGAGCACAACGTTATCGTACAGGCTCAGTCAAAATCAAAGAGCGTCCTCAGCTGAGGGCGCTCTGTTTGTTATGAAGATCGATCGGGTTACAGGTAATACGTCATGCGCTGCAAGTGCGTGATCGGATCGGTGTACTGCACGTGAACGTCCGGCGGCACCAGCAGATGAATCGGCGCATAGTTGAGGATCGCCTTGATGCCGCTCTTCACGCATACCTCGACCACAGCCTGCGCCACTTCGGCCGGTACGGCGATCATCGCGACCTTGGTGTCGTGCTGTCTGAGCACGTCCGGCATGATGGCCACATCCTGAATGATCGTGTCACCGACTTTCTCACCGATCTTGGCCGGATCGTTGTCGAAGGCCAGCGTGATGCGGAAGCCACGATCGTGGAAGCCGCCATAGCGCGCTACGGCGTGCCCCAGGACGCCCACCCCAATCAACGCCACTTCCCATTGATGATCGACTTTGAGAATGCGGCGCAGTTGATCCTGCAAGTGGCTGATGCGATAGCCCGTGCCCTGCTTGCCAAATTCGCCAAAGTGCGACAGGTCCTTGCGAATCTGAGCCGAGCTGATGCCGAGCTTCTCGCCCAGTTCATGCGATGACGTAATCTCCTGCCCGGTGGCAGCCAGGAATGATAGCGCTCGCAGGTAAACCGGCAGACGTCCAACGACGATGTCTGGAATTTCTGTGGAAGTCATCCTCGTCCCCCCTTATAATGAAGTCTGGCGCAAGTTTGTGAAGAAGTAGACGTAATCGTACCACGGAACAGATCGAGAAGCAAGAATTACCCGTGCGTTGAACACGGCTCTCACAAAGTCGCCAATAGGGCGTCATTGCGAGCGCAGCGCGCCTGGCGGCCCACCGGCGCAAAGCGCCGGGTATGGGCAAGCAATCTCCCGCTGGCCTTGAGATTGCTGCCCATGCCCGACACGAAGCGTCGGTGGGCCGCCAGGCGTCGGCCCAAAAACGGGGCCTCGCAATGACGGCATTAGGCTTTTCATGGTTTGTCAATGGACAATGTGAGAACCGTGGTGCATTGAATTTTTACTCTCTCCGGATGCGCGTTATGGACAAAGCAGGTATAATTTTCCCGCTCGATCCAGAACTTATTTGAAGAGGTAAAGCATGCGTCGAAGATGGTTGTTTGTGGGTATCATCATGGTGTTGATCGTTGCAGCGGTGATCGCGGCCCAAAACCGCTCGCCACAAACTGCAACGTCGACTGAGCGAACAGCTCGCGTCGCGCGCGGAACGATTCGGGCTGCGGTCAGCGCCAGCGGCAGCATCGCACCGGTCGCCAAGGTTGAGCTCAACTTCGGCACACCAGGCACCGTAGTCGAGATTCCCGTCAGCGAAGGGGAAGCTGTAAAAGCCGGCACAGTGCTGGCCCGCCTGGATACGGATGAACTCGCACTCAGCGTTAAACAGGCCGAGCAAGCGCTGGCAACTCAACGCCTGGTATACAGCCAGACTGTTTCACCCGGCGTTGATGATCTGGCGGCGGCTCGTGCAGCAATAGCCAGCGCTGCGGCCAGCCTCAAGCAGCTGCAAGGCAATCCCGATCCGCTTCAATTGCAGATTGCGAAATTGCAGACTGATTCAGCCAATGAGTCGCGCCATCAAGCCGAATTGCAATGGGATCAAGTCAAAGACGCGCCGGTCGGCGGCTGGAAGATGGATATTTTGAAATCACAATACGCCCAGGCCGTGCTGGCCAATCAAATCGCGCAGCTGCAATTCGAAGTCATTAAGCGCGGCGGCAATGAGGCGCAAGTATCGGCGGCCCGCATGCAATTGGCGCAAGCACAATCATCGCTCAGCCGCCTGCTGGGCGATGATCGCAGCCGCGCGCTGGCGGCCGCGCAGGTGCAGCAAACTGAACTGGCTTTGGAACAAGCGCGGCTGCGTTTGAAAAACGCGACGATTACCGCGCCGTCCGATGGCACGCTGGCCGAGATCAATCTATCTGTAGGACAACAGGTTGGAGTCGGCGGGCTGAAGCCCGCGTTCGTGCTGGCCGATCTCTCGTCGTTCCACATCGATGTCGGCGTCGACGAGAACAGCATCGGCGCATTGGTTAATGAGCAGCCGGTGCTGATCACCATCGACGCCCTGCCCGATCAAACTTTGACGGGCCGCGTCGATCGCATTGCACCCACCGCGACCAACATCGGCGGCATTGTGTCTTACAAAGTCGTCATCGCGCTCGATCCGGCCCAGGCCACCGTGCGCGGCGGCCTGAGCGCCAACGTCGAGATCGTTACCCAGACGCGTGAGGGTGTGCTGCTCGTGCCCAACTGGACAATCCGGCTCGATCGCGCGACGGGCAAAGCCTACGTCAACGTGCGGCGTGGCGACGGAGCCGACACCAAGATCGAAGAAGTCGAGATCACGACCGGGCTGCGCAATGCCAATGAAAGCGAAGTCGTATCCGGTGTGAAGGAAGGCGATGAACTGGTGGTGACACAAAAGAGCGGATTATCATTGGGCGGCTGAAAGAATTTACTGCGTATTGCGTACTCCGTTGATGTGCAGCCTGATTGACGTATTACGCAGTACGGATTACGAATTTTTCTATGAGCACTCAACAACCGGTCATCGAAATCGTCGGCCTTACCAAAACCTACGTGATGGGCAATACGCAAGTGCATGCGCTGAGCGGTGTCTCGCTGAAGATCAGCGCCGGCGAACTGGTCGCCATCATGGGACCGAGCGGCTCAGGCAAATCGACGCTGATGAACATCATCGGCTGTCTCGATCAGCCCACGTCCGGAACATACCGGCTCGCCGGCGTCGATGTCGGTTCGCTCAACGACAATGCACTGGCCGACATTCGCAATCGCAGAATCGGCTTTGTGTTTCAGCAATTCAATTTATTACCCCGCACCACGGCGCTGCAAAATGTCGAACTGCCGTTGATCTATGCCGGCAACGGCAAACGTCACGAGCGGGCCACGGCGGCGCTCGAAGCGGTCGGACTGGGCGATCGAATCCGCCATCGGCCCAACGAATTATCAGGCGGGCAGCAGCAGCGTGTCGCCATTGCGCGTGCGCTGGTCAATGATCCGTCGATCATCATGGCCGACGAGCCAACCGGCAATCTCGATTCAAAATCGGGCGCGGAGATTATGGCGATCTTCCAACGGCTCAATCGCGAGCATGGCATCACCGTCTTATTCGTCACACATGATCCAATGATCGCTCGCCACACTCGCCGCATCGTGCGCCTTCACGACGGGCAGATTGTCGGCGACGAGCCAGTGATGGATCAGCTACTTGAAGGGTGATGGAGAGGTTGGTCAACTGGTGGGTTGGTCAACTGGTTGACAGGTTGCCCAGTTTCTCAATTACCAATTGCCCAATTACCAATCACCAGTTACCTATTTCATTACACAATGTTCAACTTCGCTTCCATCACTGAGAATATTCGCATGGCGCTGTACGCGCTGACGGCGAACAAACTGCGCGCCGTGCTGACAATGCTGGGCATTGTCATCGGCGTGGCCGCTGTGATTACGCTGGTCTCGGTCGGGAACGGCGTCTCACGCTACATCGGCGATGCCTTCGGCAGTATCGGCACCGATCTATTGTTTGTGATTTCCGGCTCGCCCAAGGATACCTCGTCCGGCCCGCCGAGTACCGTACTGCAAGGCAACGTCGCTATCGGCCCAGCCTTGACTTTGAAAGACGCCGATGCCCTGAAAGATCCCTTTCGCGCGCCGGATGTTTCGATCGTCGCGCCCGAAGTGCAGACGGCTGCACCCACCTCAGTCGGCGCCAATGTCTCGAATCCCATCATCGGCGGCGTGACACCCGGTTACGATGTGGTTCGCAGCTGGAACCTCGTCGAAGGGCGCTTCATCAGCGAGGCCGATCTGTCGCTGAAAGCCCGCGTGGCCGTGATCGGGCAGACCGTACTGAAGGATTTGTTTCCCGATGGCAAGTATCCGATCGGCGAAACCATCAAGATCGATAAGTTGGCTTACAAGGTGATCGGCGTGCTGGCCGCCAAAGGCGGTTCGTCCTTCGGCGATGTCGATAACCAGATCTACGTTCCGCTCTCGGCGGCGCATAACGATTTCTTCCCGATCAAAAACAGAGCCGGCGAAGCCGTCGTGTCCGTCATCTACACCCAGCCCACCGATGAAACACGGCGCGCAGCCGCAACCGAGCAAATTAAAGCCATTCTGCGTGATCGACACAACATCTCGTACCGCGACGAAGACGATTTCTCGGTATTCAGCCAGGCCGATTTTCTGGCGGCGTTCGGCGCGATCACCGGCGCAGTCACCGTCTTCCTGTCGGCGATTGCGGGTATCTCGCTCATCGTCGGCGGCATCGGCATTATGAACATTATGCTGGTCACCGTCACCGAGCGAACCCACGAGATCGGCCTGCGCAAAGCGGTCGGCGCCAAACAGCGCGACATCTTGTTTCAGTTCTTGATCGAAGCGATGACGCTGTCTTTGCTGGGCGGGTTGATCGGAATTGCCATCGGCAGCGGCGGGGCCATCGCCATCGGCAAACTGGTCGAGAACTTCAAGCCGACGGTGGCGCCAGGCTCGGTCTTACTGGCGACCGGTTTCTCGCTCGCCGTCGGTTTGTTCTTCGGCCTGTATCCGGCGATGCGGGCGGCGCGTTTGAATCCGATTGAGGCCTTGAGGCACGAATGATCTATTGCGTACTGCGTATTCCGTAATAGGGTTTCATACGCAATACGACATACGCAACACGCAGCACGTAATACGCATTACGAAAGCATATTCATTTCATGATTCTCATTGACAATCTGCGCGGCGCACTCAGCGCCTTGGCTTCCAATAAACTGCGATCGGTGCTGACGATGCTGGGTATCATCATCGGCGTGTCGGCCGTGATCTCGCTGCTCTCCATCGGCCAGGGCGTCGAGAAGTTCATCAACAGCCAATTCAACGCGTTGGGTACCAATTTGTTGTTCGCGTTTCCCAGGCTGTCCCAATCGGGCGGCGCGCAGTTCATCGCCAGCGCCGCCAGTCAAACCACGCTCACGCAAGGCGACGCCCGCGCGCTGGCCGATCCGCTGTTGGTACAAGACACCGCCGGAACCGTGCCTGCGATTCGACTCGATGCGCTGGTGCGCTTTGGCAACTCGAAGTTGATCAGCACGGTGCGCGGCGTGACGCCTAACTACGCCGGCGTGCGCAGCCTCAAGACGATCAGCGGCCGCTTCATCAACGACGATGACGGATTGGCGCAAGCGCGCGTGGCCGTCATCGGCCAAACGGTCTTGAACGAACTTTTTGCTCAAGACGCCAGCCCGCTCGATCGCTACATCAAAGTCAACGACATCCCGTTCCGCGTGATCGGCGTCCTCGCAGAACGCGGCGGCAACCAGTTTTCCAACGACGACAATCAAGTCATCGTGCCCATCTCGACGGTGCGCGTGTACCTGCGCGATGTCCGCGCCCGATCGGGCCTGCCCGGCGTTACGACCATCCTGATTCAGTCGGCCGAAACCGGCTCGAGCGAAGCGGTGAAGACGGATGCGATCAACGTGCTGCGCGATCGGCACAACATCTCGTATCGCAATGAAGACGATTTCGGCGTGTTCAGCCAGTCCGATTTGCTCTCGACCTTCGGCCAGATCAGCGCCGCCATTACGATCTTCCTCTCTGCCATCGCGGGCATTTCGCTGCTGGTGGGCGGCATCGGCGTGATGAACATCATGCTGGTCACCGTCACCGAGCGCACCCGTGAAATCGGCTTGCGCAAAGCCATCGGCGCCAAACGGCGCGATATTCTGCTGCAATTTCTGATCGAAGCCATGACGCTGTCGCTGCTCGGCGGCGCGATCGGGATCGCGATCGGCGTGGGGAGTGCGGTGGGGATTTCCAGTCTATCGAATCAATTTCAAGCCAGCATCTCACTCGTCACAATTTTGCTGGCGACGGGCGTCTCTGCGGCGGTCGGATTAGCCGCGGGACTCTATCCGGCCATGCGCGCAGCACGCCTGAATCCGATTGATGCGTTGCGCTACGAATAGCGCGCAATCGCTGGGGATTTAGCAGGGCACTTCGGCGGTCGAGTATGATATACTGAAAACAGGTCGAGGAGGAGCGATGCCAGATTCGAATCATATCCGCCCGCAAAGCAACAAGCCCCGAAGAAAAGCAGTACCGCGCAGCCAACCGATGAAAGCCGAATACGATTTCTCTAAAGCTGAGCGAGGCAAGTTCTATCAGCCTGACGCCGCGTTCCATTTTCCGGTCTTTCTCGCGCCTGACGTCGATGAATTTGTGAGCAAATTGGCCGAGCAAAAGC
>JADGQE010000202.1 GCA_017882055.1 Thermoflexales bacterium | reverse complement strand
CGAGAGGAATTGTGAGCGCCAGTATAAGGCGTACTGCGTATTGTGTAAGACGTGATCGGTGATCTGTGTTCATCCGTGCGCTCTGTGTCCATGTCTAAGATCAAACGCGGCGATTGTAACACAGCCGATTCGATCAAGAAACCCGCTCTCGGTAGGGAGAACGGGTTTCTGAAAAGATGATTTTGGCGAAGGGGCGGTCAGGGTTATTCTGCGGGAGGGGTGTACTTCTCACGTTTTTCGGCCAGTGACCTGGCTCGTTCTTTGTTTGACAGGATGCGTTCCTGAAGCCACAGATTCGCCAGACTTTCCGCACTGAGGCCGCGCGCCGAAGCGGCTTCACGCAGGTGAGCCAACACATCAGGATCGATCGCAAGATAGTGGTGGTGCGAGCGCAGGTCGAACTCCAGCGACACTTCATGCGTTTGATCTTCAAAGTCGGCGGCATCGTGCGTGTCCCAGAATTCGGCCATCTCTTCTAACGAGCGTGATTGCGAGATACTGCTCGGGCTATCTTCGGCGTGCGCCATAGTTTCTTTTCTCTTTCTCAGTCATCTCCCTGGCTGTGACAACGAGTGCGACCGTACCGGGTTTCAGAATAAAGTATACCACCAGATACCGGCCGACATCTGTTTGGCCGAAGGCGGCGTACAAGTCCTCGTTTTGCCGATGCCCACGCTCCATGAATCGGACAAGCGGGTGGGCTTGAAAAACCTGATCGACTTCCTCAGGCCAGACGTGATGCTTCTGAATAATTTTCTCTTCCACATCTTCCAGCCAGATAACATCCTGAATAAGCATTGAGCCTTCATTCCCTTCTGTTGATGTGGAACGAGTTCATGCGACAGCCGGTTTGATCGATTGCATCACCGTCGGCCGCCTTTCGGCCCCCAGTCTTCGTGACCGGAGTCTCGGGCCTTGCCGAGAACGAAGCCCACGACCAGCCCAAAGGCGATGCCGCCGAGGCCCACGTAAACGGCCCAGGCCGGAGCGCCCGGCATCTGCAGAAGGATGATCGTGAAGATCAGCCCGATGATGCCGCCGATCAGCGACCACCAGACTTTGTCGGGGATGTCTTTGAGGACGCTGTGGGTTGTGACCCTGGTGCCCTGCCGCCGCTGCACACTGATCTGGTTGAACTTGGCTTTCTTTTCGTTGGGATCATAACGCACTCTGATCTGCTCATCGCGCAGACGCTTCAGCCGTTCGATTTCGTTCTGGTCGGTCATGGATTTACTCCTCGTATGACGGAAGTGCTTCTATTTTATAAGCGAATGACTGTGAGGTCAATTTAAACTCCCGCCACTTCTCGATAGACCTTGGCCGTCTCCCGTGCCATTGCCTCCCACCTGAACTTTGCGGCTTGCTTCCAACCTTTTTCCCGCATCGAACTGCGCAGCTCTTCATCCGTTGTCGTCTGCTGGAGCAAATGGATCCACGAGCGCACGTCATCCGGCCAGGCGTACAACGCCGCCTCGCCGCCGACTTCGGGCAAACTCGCTGCGTTCGAGGAGACGACGGGCGTGCCACAGGCCATGGCTTCGAGCACAGGCAGACCGAAGCCTTCGTACCTGGAGGGCATGGCGACCACTGAAGCCGCCGAGATCAACGCAGGCAAGTCGTCATCTTCGATGAAACCGGTGAAGGTCACGCGATCTTCGACGCCGAGTTCTTTGACTTTGGCGAGGATCGGTTCGGTCAGCCAGCCAGGTTTCCCGGCGACGACGAGCGGCGTTGGCAGTTGTTGAATCGCTTCGAACAGCAACGGCAGGTTTTTGCGCGGCTCGATCGTGCCGAGATGCAAGATGAAGTGATCGGGTAACTGATAATCGGTACGTACTTTCGCTAAACGGACCGGATCGGTGATCGGCGTGAACTTCGGATCGACGCCCTCGTAGATCACGCGGATTTTGTCGGCGGGTACGCCATACAGTCGAACTGCATCGCGCCGGCTGCACTCCGACACGGCAATGATCGCATCGGCTGCTTTGAGAAACCGCGGCATCATCGTTTTGAGGAAGGCGATGTTCAGCGGCTTGTGCGAATCAGGATCGAACTGAAAGATCAGATCGTGCAGTGTGAAGACCGATCGGATGCGGCGCAGGCGTGGCAGCAGATGCTCAGTGGCGTGGAAAATTTGCGCGTCGCCAAACAATCGATCCATGCCGAAGCCGGTGAAGTACGCCAGCGCGGTTGCCAGGCGCCACGGTCGAACGCTTAAACGCGTGGTTACGCGTGGCAGCTGATCGATCGGCGGATCGAGGTGTGCTTCGCCGCGTTGATGATAAAAAGCGGACAATCGTAGGGGCGAAGCATTTTCAAGCGGTTGCACGTTGGCTCGGGCGCTGCCTGTGGCGGGTGTTGCAGTTGGTTGTGATCCTTGCGAAAATGCTTCGCTCCTACCCAGATCAACTAATCCCTTTACCAGCTCATGCGCATAGCGGCCCAATCCGGCCCGGTGATGGACGGCGGCGGAAACATCGATGCAAACCCGCAACGGTGCAGTGATCACGGCTTGGCGCTTTCTTCTGTGCCGTCGACATGAATGATATGAACGATGTTGGCCGGAATCGACTTCAGGCCGCTGCGCAGAAAAGTGGGGTAGAGCACCACGTTTTCGAGCGAATCAAGCGGGTGCCATTCGAAGTGAACAGGCATGTTACCTTCATGCCCCAGGAACGATGTTTGGTTGCGCAGCGGTGAATCGGACGACAGGTGCATCAAGAAATAGAAACCCAGCTCGTGGCAGGTGCGGCCTTCGTGTTGGAAAAAGTTCTCGGCCAGCCACAGCAGCCGCTCCACGGTCACGTCGGCCTCGATCTCTTCCAGCATTTCGCGCCGCAGCGTTTCGGGCGAGGGTTCCAGCAGTTCGGCGCGGCCGCCCGGCAGCGCCCAGAAGTTCATGTCGTCGGTGCGATGCAGCAGCACGCGACCGCGATCGAGCGCGATGCCAACCACGCGGTTGGTAAATCGGACGCGGCCTTCATCAAAGGTGATCATTCGGCGCATGGAGTCTCTCCAGCCAATCAGGTCTTTATAGCCGATTCGTATTATAATCGTTTTGGAACTTCTTACCCACTTGTGACGTCTTATTCGTAACCCGTTTTTTCGCTTTCTGTCAGGAAGGCAGCATGAAGAATAATCGCAAATACGTTGCTGTAATGAGCCTGGTGGCCGTCTTCATTCTTCTGTCCATCTTGATTCTGGTGCCTAAATATCTAAGTCCGTAGCTCGTTAGTGTGATTTCGCTGCAACCTGGCGAAGAAGCCGGATCCGTTTTAGCCTGCCTTTGATCTGATTCGTAGCCCACTCTCATCGCTGCCCTTAAGGAGAAAATCATGAAGAACTCTCGCCCGTTGATCGTCGGTGCTGGATTGATTGTCGTCATTGGTTTGCTTGCCTTGCTCCTCTCACAGCAAACCGTCGGCCCCAAACCCCCTGGCACGCCCGTGACGCCGATCAAAGGCTCGACACCCGTTAAAGGCTCGACGCCGTTTGTCGTTACGTCCGAAAGCGTGGCGGCTTTTACACTGCCGACGTTGACGCCAACGCCGCAGGCTACGCCGGTGCCGACGAAACCGCGCCCCGGTTACACGCCCGTGCCCGATAATGTGATCTCACCCATCGTCGTCGATCAGTCGCCGCAGCCCGGTGAAGAAGCCAGGCCCGAGGGATCGATTCAATTGATCTTCGATCGAGCGATGGATCATTCGGCGGTCGAATCGGCCTTTCAAGTTTACCCTGCCGTGAAAGGCGCCTTCAGCTGGAAAGACGATCGGACTGTGGTCTTTACGCCGGCAGAGAAACTGGCGCGCGCCGGCATTTACGATGTGGTCCTCGATCAACGCGCGCGCGATGCCAACGGCGCGCCGCTCAATCAAGCCTATCAGTTCCGAATGGCGACGGCCGGTTACCTCGAAGTGGCGCAAGTCATCCCCGCGCCCTCAACCGCTGACGCTGAACCTGGTGCGTCGATCACGGTGATTTTCAATCGGCCCGTGGTGCCGCTCACCAACCTCGACGCGCAAAAAGATTTTCCGCAGCCGGTGAGTCTGTCAGTCAACGGTCAGCTGATCGAGGGTAAGGGCGAATGGCTCAATACGTCGATCTATGTTTTCCATCCCACACAGCCGCTGCCCGGTGGAACAATCGTCGATACCGTGGTAGGGGCGAACCCTGGCGGTCGCCCGCTGCTGGATACCGATGGCAATCCGATGCAGGCTGATTACAAGTGGCAATTCGCCGTGGTGCCGCCGAAGGTGGTTTACATTACGCCGGGCAATGGCGCTGCGCAAGTGCTGATCGAGTCGCCTATCGTCGTGCAGTTCAATCAGCCCATCAGCCTCGATTCGGCCCGCGAGCATGTGGCGCTCACGGCGTCCGATGGCAAGAGCGTGGCCTTGAACTTTGAGGTATTGAGTGAAACGTTGACGATTTCGCCGACGACGCGGCTTGATTTTGATACGGCTTACGTCGTCAAAGTCGCGGCGGGTTTGACGGGCAAATCGGGTGGCAACGGCATGCGTGAAACGTACAGCGCGATATTCACGACCGTGCCGCTGCCCAAAGTGATCGAGACTGACCCGAAGGACGGTGATCGCCAGGCGCCGCCGTATACGGCGTTTACGATTCGCTTCAACACGACCATCAATGGCGACACGGTCATGTCGCATCTCACCTTCAATCCGCCATTGTCGCCGACGCAGGTGATGACCTATGCCTATGGCGAGATGTTCACGATCAATTTCGGCGCGCAGCCCAGCACCGATTACGAAGTGAAGATTGCGCCCGGCATCCAGGACCCGTATGGCAACGAGACGAAAGAAGTGCTCGACGTTCGTTTTCACACGGCTGATCTGCCGCCGGATGTTCGCTTGCACATCCCCAACTATATCGGCACCTACAACGCGTACGATCCGGCTCGCTTATATGTGATTCACACCAACATCACGCGCGCCGATTTTAAGTTGTACCGGCTGGGCGTCAATGATCTGACTTCGCAGCAGATTCGCGACATCTACACTTATCAGCCGCCGCAATCGGGTCTGATCCGATCGTGGTCGGTGCCGATCGAGGCGGCGCAGAACAAAGTCGATGCCACGCCGATCGATCTGGTCGAGGGCGGCGGGCGGCTCGAACCCGGCGTGTATCTGCTCGACGTCGATTCACCGCAGTTGATCAAAGATCCCAATAACAACTATCCTTACAATCGACGCCACATTCTGGTAGTCAGCAACCTCAACTTGACGATGAAAGTCGCGGCGGATGAAGCGCTGGTGTGGGCGACCGATTATCAGTCGGGTCAGCCGGTAGCGGGTGTGCCGTTGATGTTCTACGATTACAACGGTAAGCAACTCGCGTCAGCCACCACCGATGCGCAGGGTGTCGCGAGTGTGAAATATGATTCGTCGTCAACCCAAATCATCGGCGCGCTGTCCACGTCGCCCTTTGCGGCGATTATGCAAGAATTCCAGAATGGCATCTCGCCTTACGAATTTGGTCTAAATGGTGGTTACTCAAGTTACGGCAACGGCAAATACACCACCTACGTTTACACCGATCGACCGATCTATCGGCCCGGCCAGGCCGTCGACTTCAAGGGCATCATCCGCGCCGAGAACGATGTGAAGTACAACTTGCCGGATGTACGCCAGGTTCACGTCCAGATTCAAAGCCCCAATGGCGAAATGGTGTTTCAGAAAGACCTGGACGTGAGCGAGCTGGGCACGTTCGTCGGCGATCTCAAATTGGCTGACGGTGCAACGCTGGGACAATACACCCTTTCGGGCGAGTTTGGCAACAACCAAGCCTTCAACTCGAGCTTCACCGTGGCCGCCTATCGCGCGCCTGAATTTCAAGTCAACGTCACACCCAAAGACAAAGAGATCGTGCGCGGCCAGTCGACCAGCGCCACGGTCGACGTGAGTTACTTCTTTGGCGGGGGTGTCGCAAATCGGCCCATTCAATGGAATGTGCTGGCCGAAACCTACAACTTTGCGCCGCCATGGGGCGGTAACTATCGTTGGAGCGATAGCGACGATCCTTACGTGTGCTTCGATTGCTGGTGGTACGCGCGCTATGCGCCGCCGCCTCAACCGATCCTCAGTGGATCCGGCGTGACCGACGAGAATGGCAAGCTCACGATCGAGATTCCAGCTAACCTGCTGCAGAACGGCCAACCGATCAGTGATTCGGTCAAATTGACGATTGAAGCAACCGCGACTGGAACGGATAATCAAGTGATCTCCGGGCGCGAATCGATCATCCGTCACAGCGGCGACTTCTACGCCGGCGTGCAGTCGCGTGAATACGTCGGCGAAGAGAACAAGCCCAGCAACGTCGATCTGGTTGCGGTTGATTGGCAGGGCACGCGTTTGCCCAACAAATCGATCGAGGTGACGGTCGTGCGCCGCGACTGGGTCAACACGTTTGTCGAGGATGCCGTCGGCGGCGGCGCGTGGCAATATGAAACGAAAGATACGCCGGTTTACAATACGACGGCGACCACCGACGACAAAGGCGAGGCGCACATCACGTACACGCCACCGCAAGCCGGTTCATATAAAGTGACCGCCAAAGCGATCGATGGCGGCGGGCGCGAGATTCGAGCTTCGGTGTTCAGTTGGGTTACCGGTCAAGAGTTTGTTTCGTGGCGGCGTGACAACAACGATCGCATCTCGTTGATCAGCGACAAGTCGTCGTATGTGCCCGGCGAGACGGCCAAGATTCTGATCCCGTCGCCGTATCAGGGCGAGCACTGGGCGCTGATCACGATCGAACGCGGCGGCATCCTGCGCCACGAGCTGTTGAAGATCACGAGCAACAGCCAAATCTATGAACTGCCGATCACGCCTGACCTCGCGCCGAATATCTACTTCTCGGTGGTGCTGGTCAAGGGCCAGGACGCGACGAATAAGTTGAGCGATTACAAAGTGGGCTTGCTGCCGCTTGAAGTCAAGCCGATCGCGCAGACGCTGAAGATCGCACTGACGCCCGATCGCACGACGGCGCAGCCGGGCGAGGAAGTCACGTACAGCGTGCAGGCCACGACCAGTGATGGTCAACCAGTCCAGACCGAGTTCTCGCTCGACCTTGTTGACAAGGCCGTGTTGTCACTGCTGCCGCGCACACCGGATGAAATCGTCGAGGCGTTCTATGGCCGGCGCGGCCTGG
>JADGQE010000201.1 GCA_017882055.1 Thermoflexales bacterium | reverse complement strand
TAAGACCTCGGAGGTTTTCATCAAACCTCCGAGGTCTTATGGCGAGGGTTTGGTATGCAGAAAACCATTCCACTTGAACCCGGCAAGTATTACCACATCTACAATCGCGGCAACAACGGCGAAAACATTTTCATCGAAGAGCGCAACTATGCGTACTTCATGAATTTATACGCCAAGTATATCGATCCTATCGCCGAGACATTTGCGTATTGCCTGCTGCGCAATCATTTTCACGTGGGCGTGCGGATAAAAGACCTTGGAGAAAACCTCGAAAACCTCGGAGGTCTCCAAGACCTCCGAGGTTTGAAGAACCCCGGCCAACAATTCTCGAACTTCTTCAACGCGTATAGCAAAGCCATTAACCGGGCGTGTGGGCGTACGGGCAGTCTGTTTGAGAATCGCTATCGGCGGCGTGAGGTGACGACCGATGGTTATTTCCAGCGGTTGATCCATTACATTCACTGGAATCCTCAGAAGCATGGCTTTGTGGCAGACTTTCGCGCTTATCCCTATTCTTCCTATCAGCTCTTTCTCATGGATAAGCCGACCTTCGTGAAGCGTGTTGAAGTATTGGATTGGTTTGGCGGGCGTGATGGCTTCGTTAAGCAACATCAAGAATTCGTCGCCGAAAAAGAGTTGCAGGATATGCTGATGGATGAGCATGAATGAAGACCTCGGAGGTTTTCAGCGATTAGCAGGCGCGGCTAGACGGCCTGATAAAACCTCCGAGGTCTTGCGCGCATTGGCTTTTTGGCATACTTCATGCTATAACCGTCACTTAGAAAGAAGCGCCCAATATTGACATCGATCAACACATTACATCATGCCTCCTTAGATTTAAGGAAGGTCAGAGTGACCATAAGGAAACATCGAGTAACGCCAAGGAAAGACCGAGTAACCATAAGGAAACATCGAGTAACGCTCAGGAAGAGCAAAGGGACTCTAAGGAACCTTTGAGTAACGCCAAGGGAGAATAAAGTAACGTTAAGGAAAGGCAGAGTAACCGTAAGGAAGCATTGAGTAACGCTAAGGGAACTACGGGGAACCCTTAGGAAACGATATGTTTTGTCCAACAGAGACAAGCAACCGTCAAGGTTGACATATTATTCCAAAAGGAGAACCCGTCATGCCTACCAAACCTGTTACGACCATCCCCCAGCAGTTGAACGCCGCACAGCTCGCCATCGCTAACTCATTGGCCGACCCCGAAATCAAAGCCGCTGTCGCACAGTTCGGTTACACCACCGCCAAGTTGAACAAAGGCAAGCAGCTGTATGACGCCGCCCTGGCCGCCGTCAACGCGCAGAAGTCGGGCAAGGGCGCGCAGAAGGACACCACCGCGCAATTGAAAGCCGCCGAGAAAGACGCGCGCGATGCCTATCAAGCGCTGGCGAAAGTGGCGCGGGCTGCATTGAACCAAGAAGACTTGACCACGCTAGGCATCGCAGGCAAAGAGCCTCGGGCCACCGCTGCCTTCATTCAAGCGGGTTACACCCTGTTTGACAATGCCGGGGATGTGGCGGCGTTGGCCGACTTCGGTTACGACGCGGATCGCCTCGCCGCCGAACGCGCCAGGATCGAAGCTTACGATCAGGCCAATCAAACGCAGGAGATGGCGAAGGGTTCGGCGCAGCAAGCCACGCAAGATCAAGACGCCGCCCTGGCTGCGATGAATGATTGGGTGGCGCAGTATGTGAAGATCGCCAAGGTGGCGCTGCGCGGCAAGAAACAACTGCTGGAGAAGATCGGCGTCACAGCGCGCACATCCAAGACGGCGGCGCAAAAGGCCGCGCCTAAGAAGGCGGCAGCAACGAGAGCAGCGAAGAAGTAGGCAATCCTTTTGACGCCGGGTGGAATGATTACTTTCGCTCCCGATCCGCGCAGATCGTGATGCAATAAAATGCGACCAATGGCTCGCCACCTATGGCGTGCCACCGATCGCAATTTCATTCTGCATTCTGACTTCTGCATTCTGTATTCTAAATTCCGAACTATATCTCCACGTACTCCGCCCGCGTGATACGATCCGCCTGCGCGCCGATCAGCGCCAGCAGTTCCGCAATCAACGCCGCCTTCTTCTCGGCATCGCGCGGCGACCAGGTGCGGCTCTTGATCTCCACGAACCAGCCGGGCAATTCGGGCGCGGTGACACGATCGACATTGACGGCGAATTCAACCTCTTTGTAGACGATATGATATCGACGCCGCTCTTTGTCGATCACACGCTCCCGTGCCGGCCGGAAGTATTCGCGGTAGAAGCGCAGCGATCGATTGGCATGGGCCGTGAAGCGCGAGCGCGATAACAGCACCGACTGCTCGAACTCGCGTTCTTTGCCGGGCTGCGTAAACGTCAGTGAATAACGCGCCTCTGTCACACTGCCGTTT
The DNA here is from genome assembly GCA_017882055.1 of Thermoflexales bacterium. Classification (GTDB taxonomy): domain Bacteria; phylum Chloroflexota; class Anaerolineae; order Fen-1058; family Fen-1058; genus JADGQE01. Next base: position 4,843 of record JADGQE010000201.1, on the reverse strand, counting down.
TTGTCGAGGATTTCATCTTCGCGATAGCGGATGCGGCCTTGATTCGGATCGGCGAACAAGAAATACGTGTCATACTGCTTGCGCACCGACGAGCGCTCGATCAGGATCGGTGCCAGATGCAGCGCCCGATCGATCTGCTCCGGCCCGTCGACCGCGGCTTTGACTTGAATCTCGTAGGACTCTTCTTGATTCAGTCCGCCGATGGCAATCAACTTATCCAGGATATTGCCTTCGCGTGCCAGCAAGAACCGATCGATCTTGTTGGCGATCTGCTGGGCCTGCGCCATGACCGCGTCGATCTTCACCGTTAACAGGTTGCGATCGCGCATCAGCCATTGGCCGTTGCACCACACATCGCGCACGTCGCTGCTCTTGCAAGCGTAAACAATTTGCGAATACACCATCTCCGGCTCGCGGAAGAAGCGCGGCGTGTTGTGCAGGCCGGTGAGATCGACGACGATCACATCGGCGCGTTTGCCGGGCACGAGCGAACCGGTCAAATGATCGACATGCACCGCCCGCGCCCCGCCGATCGTCGCCAGCATCAGCGCCGTACGCGCCGGCACGGCCAGCGGATCGTGCGTCGCACCCTTGGCAATAAATGAGGCCAGCCGCATCTCTTCGAACATGTCGAGATCGTTATTGCTGGCGGTGCCATCCGTGCCGATGCCCAATTTCACTCCCGCCTCAATCATCTCGGCCACCGGCGCGAGGCCGCTCGCCAACTTCAAGTTACTCGACGGATTGTGCGCGATGCCGGCATTGGCCCGGAACAGCGTGCGAATCTCACCGGCATCCACGTGCACACAGTGCGCGGCAATCAACTGCGTTTCAAGCAGCCCGTTCTTTTTGATCCACGGCACCACCGGCATGCCGTGCTGCTTGCGGCTCTCTTCAACTTCAAATGCAGTTTCAGATACATGCGTATGCAAGGGGACGTTGTACTCGATTGCCAATGCGACGCACGGCTCCAACACTTCGGGCGGACAGGTGTAATGTGCGTGCGGCCCCACCGCCGGAATGATCAGCGTGTGGCCTTTCCACTTCTCGATGAACTTGCGGCAGAGCTCGATCGAATCTTCATAAGACGCGGCATCCGGCGTCGGGAACTTCAGAATAGTCTGAGCCAAAACGCCGCGCAGTCCCACTTCGACCGTGGCTTCGGCAATGGCGTCTTCAAAATAATACATATCCGCAAACGTCGTCACGCCCGACCGGATCATTTCGGCGCAGCCCAGCAGCGTGCCGATACGCACAAATTCAGGATTCACAAACTCGCGCTCGACCGGCATCATATAGCCCATCAGCCACACGTCCAACCGCAAATCGTCGGCCAGACCACGCAGCAGCGTCATCGGCACGTGCGTATGTGAATTCACCAGGCCCGGCAAGATCGCGCAGCCGTGGCAATCGATGACGTGATCCGCCGTATAGTCGCGCAGGATCTCATCGGATTTGCCGATGGCCGCAATCGTCTCACCCGTCATCGCCAGCGCACCGTCGTCGATCAATGTGAATGCGTCATCCATCGTGATCAACGTCCCGTGCGCGAGAATGGTGTCCGCTTTCATCTCAGACTCCTATCCAAAGATAAGTTCGCTGCATTATAGCACGACGACAGCCAGGATGAAGGCTGAAAGATGATGGATGAAAACGGTAATGACTCACGGAGAGAAGGGAACCAGCAATTCTCAATTTGGTTTCGTAGTGACGACTTCAGTCGTGATTTGCGGCCAAAAGGCGACTGAAGTCGCAACTACCCAGCGCCTATCGTTTTCATATTGAGAATTTCTGGAAAGGAACACAAACATTCCACAATGATCTGGTAAAATGCACATGCGGTATAATCGCTTCATCGTTGATAATTATGATTGCTTACGTCTTATCGGGTGGAAACTTACGCGGTGGATTGCAAGTCGGCGCACTGCAAGCGTTGATCGCCGATCCGGCTCGAAAGCCGCAGCTGATTGTCGGTTCATCGATCGGCGCGATCAACGGCGCGCTGGTCGCAGCGGATCCTACGCCGCTCGGCGTCGAACGATTGGCGCACATCTGGCGCAACGTCAAACGCTCGGATATTTATCCCGGCACACGCGTGGCCTTAGCCCGGCGCGTGCTTCGAGGTAAAGACAGCTTATACACCGATAAGCCGCTGCGGGCGATCTGTCAGCGCGCCTTTCCGCCGGGCGTGATCTCTTTCGGCGATCTCAAGGTTCCGCTGTATGTCACCGTTGCCACTCTCAACAGCCATACGTGGTATTATTGGGGCGACGATCGCAGCACCCACCTGATCGAGGCCATCGTCGCCAGCGCCTCATTGCCCGGCGTCTTCCCGCCGATCACGCAGCGCGGTTACCAGTATGTCGATGGCGGTCTCGTGGCCAATCTGCCGCTGCAGGTCGCCGTCGAAAAAGGCGCGACCGAGATTTACGCGCTCGACGTGAGCTTTACCACGCAGCAACTGCCGCGTGTCAAAGGCGTGCCGGGTATTCTCGGGCGCACGGTGCAAGTGATGCTGCATCAACAAACGCGTGACGAGTTGGAGCGCGTCATCGGCCTGCCCGGTATCACACTGCACCACATTCAACTCAACGGCTTCAAGGATTTAAAGTGGGGCGACTTTAGCCAGACTGCCGCGATGATCGCGTACGGGCAACGTCAAACCGAAGAATATTTGCGGCAGCCTGCGCCCAACACCATTTGTCAATCAGAAGCAGCGCCGCCGCCGCCGCCGGGCGCAGTCCAATTTACTCCGCAACTATATGGCGTGAGGAGGTAAGCCATGCCGACATCTGATTTCCTCAAAGAAAAATACAAAGGCAAATCCATTACGCCCCAGGCCGACGTCGAGCGCCTGATTAACTCGGCCCAGCGCCTGGGAATCGAAATGGACGAGAACGAAGCTTTGCAGTGGCTGGCGGCCATGGCCGCGGCCCAGGCCCAACCGAAAGACGATGTGGCCGCCGATCGCGAAGGGGGCGTGTTCGGCCATACGATCGCGATCCTTAATTTCAGCCCGGCCGAGCTGGCCCACTTCCGGCATCTGGGCGAGATTGTCGGCATCACCGACGTGCCCGATCAAATCGAAACGGCGCTGGCGTTGTCAGGCTCAGCAAATCAATCCAGGCTTCAATCGTATCCGGGCGATGTCGACTTTTTCCAGCGGGTCAATATCCTCGCGGCTACCCAGGCAGAGGCTCGCCGCATTTTGGAGCAAGTGATCCGCGCCAAAGCGTTGAAGACCTTCAAGGGCGCCGGTTATCAACTGATCGAAGTTCACTTCGGCGTCTACGCGCGCGACGTGATCAAGAACGGCCAGTCGATCAAAGCGGGCACGCCCATCGCCTGGGCACGCCCCGAAATTGAGGCGGGCCAATTCGAGGTTCTCACTCCAGCGGGCGAGCGATTGACCATCACCTGGGCCGACGCCGGGCGCGATCCGGGCTGGTGCAAAATGGATTGGGTGGTGGCCGATCCGATCCGCGGCCAGGTTTGCAAAGCCAGCAACATGCTGGACGCGACGATCGAAACGCCCGATGGATCGATCACGCCGCTGGACGGATTTCTCGATCCCTACTTCCAGGAAGTTTATCTGGAAGCCGACTCGATCCCGATCTTCTCCAAGTTGGTCAAGCACGTCTCGGCTGATTCCCTCCAGCAATACGTCGATCAGCTCGAACATCAAATTCAGAAATACATGACCCAATCGCCCAACTATGGCAAGGTCGCCAAACGCCTCTACAACGTCTTTCGGCTGACCGGTCGCTACTCCGAAGCCGCCTTTATTCGCGAGTTATTCGATGAGCCGGCCACGCTGCTATATCAAGTTGGCGCGCTGCTCGACGCCATGGAAGAGCTGGGGCAGCCCGGATCGTCACTCGGCACGGCGACCATCCTGCTCCCCATCGATCAACTCATTCAGGATGTCATCCGGGTCTGCGGCGAGCCGATCGGGGCAGAGATCGCGCCAGCGCTGTCACGCCTGCGCGACGAGGTGGCGGCCCAGCGCTCAGATCCTGACCGGGGCGCGGCAGTTCGGGCCGCGCGCCAATACGCGCTCAACCTGGTCAACGACTTCTTCCGCCGCAAACTGAGCGCGCTACCCGAAGTCGATCAGTATCTCGAATGGCTGAAAGCAAAATGAAGTAACTGCTCAGCCGTCACTGCGAGGAGCGCTGTTTGCGACGACGTCTGGCGGCCCACCAGCGCAAAGCGCTGGGCATGGGCAGCAGTCTCCTGCACGATTGACAATGTCCGTTGATAAGCACTGAGACGGGAGCACTGCACCGCATGTGTTGCTTCGCAAACGCCTGGCGGCCCATGTCCCACTCCGCTATGCGCCTCCGGCCCGGTCACCAGCGTCAACAGTTGCTCGAAATCCGTGCGCAATTGGTGTATCATGGGTGTCGAGTTGAAAGACATGGGCGTCTCCAGAAGATGAAGGTTTGGACAAAACAATCATCCCGGAGAATTACCTTTCTTTCAACTCGCTTTGTTTTCACACCCGCACCCGTTCTGAAATGTGACGGGCCGACCAACTGAGTTTAGCCATACCCTAATGATATAGCGTCATTCTTCCGAACGCTCTTCACAATCACTCAGAATGCCGCGTCTTCACCGGACAACGATAATCGACTTCAAATCTTGGAGTCGGAAATTACCAGGAAATGGCACGACAAACGAGGGACAAATAGCAACTTCGCAAAAGTGATAGGAACGACCCTTTCGGTAACTGAGATTGCAAAGAACATTGTCGCAATTGTCACTGAGATGCTGAACGCGTTGAGGGCAATCTATCCCCACTAAGACCGATGGAACATGAGGTGGATATTACGATACTAGA
>JADGQE010000200.1 GCA_017882055.1 Thermoflexales bacterium | reverse complement strand
ATCACGACGCTGAGAGACGCGGTCGAAGCAACCGATTTTCTGTTTGCCGGGAGCGTTTCGCCCGATCCCAGGCAGCTGGTCGGCAAAGGCCTGACCAAAGAGCAGACGCGGGACATTCTCAAACGCACCGCCGAACTCCTGCGGACCTTCGAGCCATTTGAGCCGCAGCCCATAGAAGACGCCATGCGGAAACTCGCGGAAGAATCGGGCCTGAAACCCGGTCCATTCTTCACACCGATCCGCGTGGCCGTAACGGGCAAGACCGTTTCGCCGCCGCTATTCGGCTCGATCGTGGCGCTGGGGCGCGAAGCAACGTTGGAGCGCTTGGGCAAGGCGCAGGAATTGTTGGAGCGTTGAAGAACGTCAGGTATATTGCTCCTGTCAGATATTGCGGGTATACTGAAAGTACAATCGTATCTGCATGGAGGTAAAATCATGGTTACCATCTCTGTTGAAGAACAGGACTTCAAAGACATGCTCAAGCAGGCGTTGCTTGAGTTGTTTGAAGAACGCCAGGATTTGTTCCGCGATCTGATGGTCGAAGCGTTAGAAGATGTGGGCTTAAGCGCTGCTATCCGGGAAGGTGAAGCGACGGCAAGTGTCAGCCGCCGCGAAATTCTGAGCATTCTGGAAGGTGCAGCTTGAACGTTGCTTTCAGAGCCAGCTTCGCCAGGGATCTGGAGAAAGTACGCGAGCAACGATTGACAGCAGCCGTGCGTGAGATCATCGAGCAGGTTGAGCAGGCCGATAACCTGCAAGCGCTGGCAAACATCAAGAAGCTACAGGGTGGCGCAAACTACTATCGCATTCGCGTTGGCGATTATCGGGTAGGGCTGGTTGTAGAAAGTGATACCGTGACGTTTGTGCGGTTCCTGCATCGCAAAGACATTTATCGCTACTTCCCGTAATTCAGAATCAGGCCTCCCGGAAGTCAGAAACACTGGGGAGGTCTTTTGGTGAGGCCTCAACGGAGCCAAAGTCGTTATCATTGATCGAAAAGAGAACCCATAAAGTCTCACTAATCTATTGCCGTTTCGTGGTCATTCGTGTTCTTCGTGGTTCAATTTTGCGTTAAGGAATCCTGTCTATGTCCGCTGAAGAAACTGTTAAACCCACCGACTTCATCCGTGAGGCGGTGATCGAAGATTTGAAGTCGGGTCGCTTCACCACCGTGCATACGCGCTTTCCGCCGGAACCCAACGGTTATTTGCACATCGGCCATGCCAAGGCGCTGATCATCGACTTCGGCATCGCGCAGGATTTTGGCGGCCTGTGCAATCTGCGCTACGACGATACCAATCCCACCAAAGAAGACGTCGAGTACGTGGACGCCATCAAGGAAGACATCCAGTGGCTGGGGTTCACGTGGGACGATCGGGAGTATTACGCTTCGGATTATTTTCCGCAACTGTACGAGATGGCGATCACGTTGATCAAGAAGGGCAAAGCCTACGTCGATGATCAATCGCCCGAAGAAGTGAGCGCAACGCGCGGCACACTGACCGAACCCGGCAAAGAAAGCCCGTGGCGCAATCGATCGGTGGGAGAAAACCTCGATCTGTTCGAGCGCATGAAGAACGGCGAGTTTCCTGATGGAACGCGCACGCTGCGTGCCAGGATCGACATGGCTTCCGGCAACATCAACCTGCGCGACCCGGTGATGTATCGCATCATCCACGAGCCGCCGCATCACCGCTACGGCACGCAGTGGGACATCTACCCGATGTACGATTTCGCGCACGGCCAGAGTGATTCGATCGAGGGCGTCACCCACTCGCTGTGTTCGCTGGAATACGAAGCGCACCGCCCGCTGTACGAATGGTTCCTCAGGGAACTGGAGATTTTCGCGCCGCGCCAGATCGAGTTTGCGCGTTTGAATGTGAACTACACCGTGATGAGCAAGCGCAAGCTGCTCAAGCTGGTGCAGGATGGTCACGTGAAGGGCTGGGATGATCCGCGCATGCCCACGTTGTGCGGCCTGCGCCGTCGAGGTTTCACCGCTGGATCGATCCGCGATTTTGCCAGCCGCATCGGCGTCGCCAAGGCCGATAACATGGTCGATGTGGCGCTGCTGGAAGCGTGCCTGCGCGAAGACCTGAACCAGCACGCGCTGCGCCGCATGGCGGTGCTGCGCCCGCTCAAACTGGTGATCGATAACTATCCCGCTGATCGCGTCGAAGAAATGGACGTGGTCAACAATCCGGAAGATCCCGGTGCGGGCACGCGCAAAGTGCAGTTCTCCAAAGTCCTGTACATCGAGCAAGAGGATTTTCAGGAAGTGCCGCCGCCCAAATATTACCGCCTGTTCCCCGGCAACGAAGTGCGCCTGCGCGCGGCCTATATCATCAAATGCACGGGTGTGGTGAAGGACGACAAAGGCGAAGTGATCGAAGTGCATGCCACTTACGATTCGGCCACGCGCGGCGGCGATGCGCCCGATGGCCGCAAGATCAAATCGACGCTGCACTGGGTTTCGGCCGCGCACGCCATTCCGGCGGAAGTGCGCCTGTACGATCGACTGTTCAACCGGCCCGATCCGGAAGCGGGTGAAGATTTCCTTGCCAACATCAATCCCAATTCGCTGACCGTATTGGATCAATGCCGCGTCGAAGGAAGCCTGGCGGACACTCAAGCCGGTGACCGTTTCCAGTTCGAGCGGCAAGGTTACTTCTGCGCCGATCTGGATTCGACGCCGGAGAAACTGGTCTTCAATCTGGCGGTGGCCTTGAAGGATACGTGGACGAAGATCGAGCAGAAACGGAAGCAGGCTTTCAACGGATTGCTTCGCAAAACGGACAAACGGACTACAGCGGATGGACTCGGTGCGTAGTGGCATCTGTTTCCATCCGCTTTTCCGTTTCGTATCCGCTGAAAACCACGCCAGCCAACATCGAGCCGAAGCGGAAATAAATGCTCTGGCATCAACGAATCATATCGAATCAACGAATGGACCCACGCACGTATCAGCCGTCGTTGATTCGTTGCGTACGGAAGCACTGCACCGCCTGAGTTCGTTGACATTGTTCCAATCAACTCGCCGGCCCGATCATCTCAAACCAGCGAGTTGATTTATCCCACGTGACAAACCTCGCCGGTCTCCACTCACCTACCCGTGTCGTGATCGCGGCGCACAACCCGGCCAGCCAGCAGCGCGCGTCGCCCCGGTAATAGGCCTCCTCCAAGCGCCGGGTGAATACCTTGATGGTTGCGTTACGAAAGTGTATGCTCAGGTGCAAGAGATGCCTCTTGAGTGACGAATGGTTGCCAGCCTTCGCCCCCAAGAATACGGCATCCCGGTTGTTTTGTCATGTCGAGTTTCATTCTTTTTCTGACATAGTCACAAATTATGTGCTTGACCGCTTGTTCCAATTCCGTTCGCGTGTTTTCCGCCAAATGATCCGCCTCTGAACTGGCAATTGCTTGCCATCAGTCTCGGAAATGTCACTCGAAGGCAGAACAGATGTGCAAGCACATAACTCACAGACTATGTCCCATTCGTTACTACTGCGAGATTCAGCGGGCGCATCGTCACGCTGTCGACGACTGGGTGCTTGAGCACGCTCGCGGTCGCCGCCCTCGCCCGATCGGCGGCGCATCACTTCCACCTCCTCCCGATCGTCTGAACTCAACCAGACCGGCCACCACGCATGTGGCTTGCCAGCCGACCTTGTCCTTGAGTTGACCTCGGCCGGAGCAAGCATTAAAGGCGATGATTTCGGCGCAAGCCAATCAACAATCGAGTCGTGTTTTTTCATGGCTATTTCCCCTCGGAGAATGATGACTGCCGCAAATTTACCGGTAGCTCGCGCGCAGTCTCTTTCAGCCTGCCAGCCGTGCGGCGTCGAAAATGAGTTAATCCAGTTTACACTGATGCTCACAAAAAAATAACCCTATTCGGTGCACACTCCACGGCTCTCACAAAGTCGCTGATTTTCATGCCGCCTAAGCGCGCCACCCAGCCTGTGGCTGGGACATGGCGTGAGCGAAGCGAAGCATCTCTTATGTCGGGCGCAGAGACCCTTCGCTACTCTCAGGGTGACAGCCGTTTGGCGACGCAACCACGATTGGCGTAAGTTGTCAATGGACTTTGTGAGAACCGTGATCCACGAAGACACACGCAGGAACGCGAAAATGGACTTATTCGCGCAGATAAAAGGGCACATCCACAATCACGCGCGTCCGGCCCAATTGGCGGCGCTGATACACCAACGCCAATTTCAACAGCCAGGCCGTTTGATTGTGCAGCAGGTACTGCCACCGACGGACCGGGATGAACTCGGGCAAGATCACGACGGCCTGCTGCCCATCGTGATGTTCGCGGTCGGTTTGATCGAGGAATTCGAGGAGCGGGCCAATCAGCGAACGATAGGGTGATGGCACGACGACCAAACGCACATCCGGCACCCACATCGCCCAGTCACGGCGAACTTTATCCGCCGCAGCCGGATTCGTTTCGACATATACCGCCGTGACCTGGTCCGAAATTGATCGAGCAAAGCGCAGTGCCTCCAGCACGCCGCGATGCACGCCCGAAATGGGCAGCACGACGCGTGGTGGTGCGAGCGGCTTGAGGGATGGCGGCAGACCGCGCAGCGTCAACTGGTGCGCGACTTCCTGGTAATGACCACGCACGCTGTGAAAACCGAATACGATGAGGGGGATCAGCCCGGCGACGATCCACGCGCCTTCGACGAATTTGCTGATCGCAACGACCAGCAGCGTCACCAGCGTTGTGGCTGTACCAGCCCCATTAATCAGCGCCTTGAGCCGCCAGCTGCGTCCGCGCTGTCTGATCCAATGCACGACCATGCCGGCCTGCGACAAGGTGAAAGCTAAGAACACACCCACTGCGAACAACGGGATCAACGCATGTGAATCGCCATTGAACGCAACGATCAAGAATCCGGTGAGCGCAGCCAGCGCCAGCATGCCATTGGAGAATACCAACCGATCGCCGAGCTGCGAAAGTTGATGAGGCAAATAGCCATCGCGCGCCAGGATGGAAGCCACACGTGGAAAATCGGCGAAACTGGTGTTGGCCGCGACGGCCAGAATCAACAGCGTGGCAACTTGAACGACGACGTACGGAAAGCCAGAGCCAAGAATCCGCCGCGCCAGCGCCGACAGAATGGTCTCGTTTGATCCGGCGACAACAGCGAAATAATGGGTCAGCCCAATGCTGCCCACAAACAGAATGCCCATCAGCGCCGCCATCACGATCAAGGTGATGCCCGCATTCTTCGTTTCAGGGCGTTTGAACGCGGGCACACCATTACTGATCGCTTCAATGCCGGTCAAGGCCGTGCAGCCCGAGGCAAAGGTATGTAGAATCAAGATCGACGTCAACGCAACCGTGGCCGGCGGCGCAGTCACTGCCATCGAGCCTGGCCCATCGATGAAGGCACGTACCAGCCCGATGGCCAGCATCGATAAATAGGCGAAGAGAAACAGATAAACGGGAATCGTCATCAGTGTGCCGGTCTCGCGCAGGCCGCGCAGATTGGCCAGCGTAATGATGACTAACAAAACGAGCGCAATCTCCACGCGATACGGCCACAAGGCCGGAAAGGCCGAGGCAATAGCGGCTACACCGGCCGTCAGGCTGACGGCCGCGGTTAGCACGTAGTCGATCAACAATGCAGCCGCCGCAATGAGACCGGGCAGCGTACCCAGATTCTCGCGCGCAACGGTATACGATCCGCCGCCGCCGGGATAAGCCGAGATCGTCTGAAAATAGGAAAGCGCCAGCATACCCAGCAGCGCCGTGATCGCCAGGCCGATCGGCCACGAGTAAGCCAGCCCGGCCGATCCGGCCACGACCAGACCAAGGAAAATCTCTTGATTGGCGTAAGCGATTGAGGAGAGTGCATCCGGCGAAAAGGCGGCCAGCGCCCGCACTTTGTTTAATCGCTCTTCCGCCAAACGCAGGGTCGGCAGCGGCGGCCCGATCAGCCAATGTCGAAGGTTATCCAAGAGGGGTTCACCTGCCCAGGATTATACGGCGATTCTCAACACGCGCAACCGCCATGCTTAAGGTGCTGCGCAAAGCCAGTCACCTGGAGCGGTTTCCAGGTTGATTTACGGTATCACGCACGACTGTCATTCCCGCACGCTTTCGCTCCTGCGTGCCGCCAAGCCCCGGTGGGGCCTGGGTACGGCAAGGCGGGAATCCAGCGGCCCTACGGGAGCACGGCCATTCCCCGCGCAGAGCGCGGGTGGCCCGCCAGGCGTGCACCGCATGTGTCAGTATAGAGCGTCAATGGACTGCCTGGATGCCCGATAGAAACACGGGAGCACCGCACGTGTTGGACGGATAAGAAGAAATATCTGCGTTCATCTGCGTCCTGATTCCTATGTCTGTTGAACAATAATCCCGCTCAAGCCAGAAAAGTCAGAACCTTCAAACGAGAAAGAGCACTGCCACGCCGACAATGGCAACGAACGTCCCCAGCACAGTCTGCCAACCAAACCGTTCTTTGAAGAAAAAGTAGCCAATCGGCAACAGGAAAACCGGCGGCAGGGCCATCAACGTGCTGGCGACACCGATCTCGGCATGTTGAACGGCCAGCAGCGAAGCCGACACACCCAACACCGGCCCGACTAATGCGCCCAGGGCCAGCAGCTTCAACGCCGCCGGCTGTGCGCGCACCGATCGAAGCGTTGGGCCGGCCTGTCGCTGCGTGAAGGTCACCAGCCAGAAGACGGCGGTCGCCGCCAACATGCGGATGACATTCGCCGCAAAAGGCGAGAAATCGTTGGCCATGCCTTGCTTCGATAGCACCAGGCCAAGCGCCTGTCCGACCGCGGCCAGGAAACCATAGAAGAGACCCCGTTTGGAAATATCGTGTCGACGTGAATCATCGGCGGGACGCGTAGCCACGACCCAGGCGATACCGGCCAAAGTAATCGTGATTCCAATGATTTGTCCCAGGCGCAGGATCTCTCCAAAAGCCAGCCAGGCGATGAGCGCACCGATGACGGGCGCCAGGCTCAGCATCAACATGCCCATGCGCGCGCCGATGAGCTCGTAGGCCCGAAACAAAAACATGTCGCCCAGCGAAAGCCCGACGATGCCTGAGAGTCCCAGCCATAGCCAACGATCACTGCCGGCGTTGAGCGGCAGCGGCTGGCCGAACAGCACGAGGTTGATCAGCAGCAAGTAGATGAGGGCCATGACCAGTCGGACGCGATTGGTGACCATCGAGCCGACCCGGCGACTCGATTCAGTAAA
>JADGQE010000199.1 GCA_017882055.1 Thermoflexales bacterium | reverse complement strand
TCGAAGAGTCGCCAGGCTGCTGGATTGGGGTAGACCAGGCGAACCTTTTTCGCCATCTCCCCAACTTGTTCAGCGTTAATGCCAACCCCTAGAAAAGCCTGTTCAAAAATCCCATCCAGCGTATCCCACCATTGTTCCGCAGACTGAATTTCAGGATGTGGGCGGTTCGGATTATGCCAGGGGAAACCTGTTTGTAGATAGGGTTGAAGCTGTTCCATCGTTACATTACATTCGGGTTTTTCCTGACAGATGATTTCAAGTAGGGCTGCTGACCACATCCCCGCTTGTCGGTATCCCAAAGTGCCGTCAAAGTCCCAGATCAGATACTTCATCTACAACCATCACCTTATTGTATATAGCGCTTGACGCCCGGTTGATCAGTCGCCTGTTGCCCAATCTCCATTGCTCATTGATCATCGACTAACGAGCCGGTTAGTTTTTCAAACGCAGGTTTCAAACGCGCGTACGAGTCTTCGAGACTTTCCGGCAGCACGCGCGTCTCGGCCACAATCGGCATGAAGTTGGTATCGCCCTGCCAACGCGGCACGACATGAAAATGAAAATGTTGCTCGATGCCGCCGCCCGCCGCCTTGCCCAGATTGGCGCCGAGGTTGAACGCGTTGGGGCTGGAAGCCAATCGGATGGCGGCGAGACTCAACTTCGTCAACTGCATGATCTCGGCCAAGGTGGCGTCATCCAAATTCTCAAGCGTGCTGACATGCTGATACGGATTGACCATCACGTGACCGGTGTTGTAGGGGAAAATGTTCATGATCACGTAGGCCAGCAGCCCGCGGTGCAAAATAAACACCGTCGCATCGTCGTGTTTGGGAGCTTCGCAGAAGACGCATACCCCCTCCGGCGGCCTGGCTGCACCGAGGATGTAGCTCATTCGATCACGCCAGAGATATTCCATCAGCGTCCCTTCATCGGAATGAAAAGATGACCCGGTGACGAACTGTCCTAAAGGTCATCGATGGATCTTGTCATTATTGTACCCCAACACCGGCTATTGGCGTATCGCGTCACTCGCGTTACAATATAAGCATGGATGCTCAATCAATTCGCGTTGCCCTGGCCGGATGCCCCTCCATCCGGCAAGTGATTCATTGCGACTCCCTCGGCTCGACCAATGATCTCGCGCGCCAACTGGCCAACGAAGGTGCGCCAGAGATCGTGTTGATCTCGGCCGACGAGCAAACCACCGGACGCGGGCGGCTGGGCCGGACCTGGATCACGCCGCCGGGCGCGGCCTTAGCGATCTCGCTGCTCACCCGACCGGTGATCCCGGCCCAACAGGCCATGCGTCTGACGATGTTAGCCGGCCTCGCCGCCGTCGAAGGCATTGAACAGGCGACGGGACTTCACCTGGATTTGAAGTGGCCGAATGACATCGTGACGCCAATTCTTGATCCAAAGGGGCCAGGCGAAACGGTCGTTCGAAAACTGGGCGGCATCTTAACCGAGTGCGCTTTTCAAAACGATCAGATCGAATACGCCATCATCGGTCTGGGCCTCAACGTCAACGTCGATTTTACACGGCAGGAAATTCTGCGCGAGAAGGCCACCAGTTTGCTGCAGCTGCTGGGCCGGTCGGGCGATCGGCTGGAGGTGTTGAAGGCCATCGTCGCTCACTTCATCGATCGCTACGCTTGGCTGAAGGCCAATCACGTGCTGCGTGATGCGTGGGCCGCGCGCTTGATCAATCTGGGTCGCAAGGTGCGTGTGCGTAACGGCCCGGACATCCTGGCGGGCCGCGCCGAAAGCGTCGACAGCGATGGTGCGTTGTTGCTGCGCACCCATGACGGACAACTGCATCGTTTGCTGGCCGGCGATGTGACCCTGCATGGATTGTAGTCAGCTAACAGCAACCCAGGCTGCGGGGGCAACATGGGTCCTGAAGTTGAATGGCAGGCTGCTAGCACATCCGGCAAAAAAACTTTCCGGTCTTATTCTCGTTTTCGTTTGATCAGCTTCGCTGTCAGCAATGACGCGGCGCCCAGCACCAACAAAATGCTGCTCGCGTCGATCGGCGATCCGCCTGCGACCGGCAAGAACACCGGCGGGCGATAAGGATCATTGATCGGGCGCGCACCGTTGGGCGGCAGGGGAACTACCGGGCCAGCCGCTGGACGAGAAACGGCCGGTTGAGTGGGCAAACACGACAAGCGCGCCAGCCCGTCATGATAGGTGAGCCCGGCGCAGTTGTTGAACGGCGTATCGCTGGGGCTGGCTCTAACCACCGATACATCGATCGTCGCCGTCACAACTTGATTCGGCGCCAGCGTACCGATGTGAAATTCGACATTCGAATTGAACATCGTGTAATTGCCTTGTGTCGTAGACAGGGCATAAACCCACAGGTTGTTGGGCACGCCGTCGGTGATGACCACGTTATCGGCATTGACCGGCCCCAGGTTGGTCGCGGTGATCGTAATACGCGCGCCCTGATTCACCACCATCGGGAAAGGCGAGACCGTGATCTCAAGCACGGGGTTCGGCACATTGAATTGTGCCGCGGCGGACAGCGGCGTGCCCAGCGTCAGACACGTTGCGAGGACGATCAGGAATTTGGGTAAGTGGCGCATAGTCAACTCGTTTAGGTGATGTCTAGTTTGTAACCAATCCCCCGCACGTTTTTCAACAAGTGCGGTTGGTCCGGATTGATCTCGAGTTTGCGGCGCAGATGATGAACGTGCCAGCGGATCAACTCGCGCGCTTCAACTTCGGTCACATCGTAGTTCAACACCCGCCGCGCTAATTCCTGCGGACCAATCACGGTCGGGGCGCGCTCGGCCAGATAGGCCAACATTTCAAATTCGGTCGGCGTGAGATCGAGCGTGATCTCACCCAACAGGGCCTCGTGCCGATCCCGATCGATGATGAACGAACCGGCTCGCACGATATTGCCGGCGGAGCCGCTGGCGGGCGCTTCGCCGATCGACGGGCTCGTGACCGAGGTGAGTTCGCCGCGCAGCACGCGGAGTCCTTCCGTCAATTGCGCCTCGAGCGCGCGCATCAATTCCAGGCGGCGCGTCAAGCCCTGGCGCTTGGCTAAACCTTCCTGCACACTCCGTCGAATTTCAGAGGGCGGGCAGGGTTTGGATAAATAATCGTGCGCACCGGCGCGCAGCGCCGCGACGGCCGTTTCGAGCGAGGCATAGGCCGTCAAGACGATCATCAGGGTATCGGGCCAGCGGCGTTGAATCTCGCGCAGCAGATGCACGCCATCCATGCCCGGCAAACGGATGTCGAGGATCGCCACGTCAAACGACAGCACCGAGAGTTTACGCAGTGCGTCCTCGCTGCTGATGGCCGTCGTCACGTCATAGTCCTCACGTGACAACGCCACCTGCAGCAGGGTGCGGATGTCTTCGTTATCATCGACAACTAGTATGAGCGGCCGTGTGGAGTAGGTCATAATCACTCGTCTCGAACAAGGTCATTATAGGATATACGCGTGTCATCGGCAAGTGCGGGTAGTTTCCAAAGATGCCGCGACTTGACCATCCCTGGCGATTCGGGCATAATGACGGTATGCAAATAGGCATCATTGGACTCCCTCAAAGCGGTAAGACCACGATCTTTCACGCGCTGGCCGGCGGCGAGAAAGCGGCTTCGGCATTTTCGTCGGGCCGCCTGGAAATTCACACGGCCATCGCCAGCGTGCCCGACGAGCGCGTGGACATCCTCAGCCGGATGTTCAAGCCGCGCAAGACCCTCTACGCCAAAGTGACTTACGCCGACATCGCCGGGCTGGACAAGGGCATTACGAAGAAAGGACTGCCCGGACCGTTTATCAATCAACTCGGCCAGCTGGATGCGTTCGTTCACGTGCTGCGCGCGTTTGACGCACCCGCGGTGCCGCACGAAGGCCCGATCGATCCGGCGGGTGATTTAGCGGCGCTCGACACCGAGTTTCTGCTCAACGATCTGGTGGCGGTCGAAAAGCGCTCTGAGAAGATCATCGAAAGCATTGCCAAAGGTGCGCAAGACAAGGAACTGGCGCTGAAAGAAAAAGCGATCTTCGAGCGGCTGAAAGCTTGCCTGGAGCAAGAAAAGCCGCTGCGCGATCTGGGCCTCAACCCCGAAGAGCTTAAACTGCTGCGCGGCTACGGTTTCTTATCGCTCAAGCCGATCCTGATGGCCGTCAATATCGGCGACGAAGGCACCGCGCCGGACATCAAGTACGATCACCAGCATAGCGCCGTCGTCGCACTGCGCGGTCGATTAGAACGCGAGATTGCCGAGTTGTCACCCGAAGACGCCGAACTCTTCATGGGTGAATATGGCATCACCGAATTGAGCCGCAGCCGCGTCATCCGCCTATCGTATGATCTGCTGGGCCTGCAATCCTTCTTCACCGTCGGCGAAGACGAAGTGCGCGCGTGGACGGTTCGACGCGGCGCCACCTCCGTCGAAGCCGCCGGTGAAATTCACACCGACCTCGCCAAAGGTTTCATCCGCGCCGAAGTCGTGGGCTATCAAGAGCTGATCGACCTCGGCGGCATGGACGAAGCCAAACACAAAGGCAAACTCCGCCTGGAAGGCAAAGAGTACATCGTCAAGAACGGCGACATCGTCCACATCCGTCACAATATGTAACTGTGTCATTCGTATTCCGTAATGCGTGCTGCGTTTTCATTGCGCAGCACGCATTACGCATTATTACTCATGTGGTACAATTTCTTCCAGTCGACTCCTCGGCCATCTTACCAGGAAAATTATCGCCTCTATGACCCGACTCATTCTCATTCGTCACGGCCACACCGACTGGGCCGACAAAAAGCTCGCCGGCTGGCTGCCGGATGTTCATCTGAACGAACTCGGCTTTCAACAGGCCGAAGCGCTCGTCGAGCGGCTCAAGCCAATCGAAATTGGTGCGATCTATTCCAGCCCGCTCGAGCGCACGATCGAAACTGCCCGGCCATTGGCCCAGGCGCGCGGCTTGCGAATTTTCAAAACGGTTGGACTCGGCGAAGTACGTTACGGTGACTGGCAGGGCCAATCGTTGAAAGTGCTGGCGCGCAAAAAAGAATGGCGCATCGTGCAGGTTGCGCCGGGCGCGTTCCGTTTTCCCAACGGCGAGTCGCTGCGCGAGACCCAGCATCGCGCCGTCGCTGCTGTCGAAAAAATCGCCGCGGCGCATCCCAAAGAAGCCGTGGCCCTGTTCTCGCACGGCGATGTGATCAAAGCCGTCGTCGCCTATTTTTCCGGCATCGCGCTCGACAACTTCCAGCGCATCAGCATCAGCCCGGCCTCGATCAGCGTCATCGATTTAGGCCCGTTCGGGGCGCGCCTTCAGCGGCTGAACGACACCGGCCCGTTTCAGCCCAGGTAGGATACCGTCATGGGTCGCACGCTTGAACTCAATCCCGTTTCATCGATTACGGCCGACGCGATCGGTCAGCCCGGCCAGCGCGTGTTTTATTTGCAAGCGCGGCAGGGTCTGACCACGATCACGATCGAAACCGAAAAAGAGCAGGTGCGCGCCCTGGCGCTTGGCATTCATCAGTTTCTCGAAGAACTCGTCCAGCGCTTTCCGGACAGGGCTGAACTCGATCGGATCGATCAGCGCGATCTGGTGTTGGCCCCGCCCTTTGAGCCTGAATTCAAAGTCGGGCAGATGGGCCTCGGCTATGATTCGGACTCCGATCGGGTCGTCATCGTCGCGCAGGAACTTCAGACCGAAGAGGCTGAGCCTGACTCCGGCGCGACGGCTCGTTTCTGGATCACGCGCGGCCAGGCCAAAGCCATGGCCGATCACTCACTGAATGTCGTCGCGCAGGGCCGGCCGTTGTGCCCGCTGTGTGGCCGGCCCATCAGCGCCGAGGGCCACTTTTGCCCTAAGCGTAATGGACATGCGATCGATTTGATCGTGC
This sequence comes from Thermoflexales bacterium, assembly GCA_017882055.1. Lineage (GTDB taxonomy): Bacteria > Chloroflexota > Anaerolineae > Fen-1058 > Fen-1058 > JADGQE01. Next base: position 1,369 of record JADGQE010000199.1, on the reverse strand, counting down.
AGTAGCGATTGGATATTTGAGAACAGAAGCCGAAGGGCTCAATGGCGATCGTGAGCCACGTCCTTCCCATCTTCAATCTCTAACATCCAACTTCCCACCTCCAGTATCATGACTGACGCCACTTCTTCCGACGCGCCTCAAGCCCTTTCACTCGATCGCGTGCTCGATCTGCTGGCGCACGGCGAAGTCGAAGCGCAAGAGTTGCTGCCCTGGGGCAGCAACTACACTTTCCTGATCAGCGTGACGCACGGCGATCTGCAAACCGCCGCGATCTACAAGCCGCGCGAAGGCGAGCGCCCGCTGTGGGATTTTCCGGAAGGCACGCTCTGCCAGCGTGAAGTCGCGGCCTTTGTCGTGAGCCAGGCGCTCGATTGGTTCATCGTGCCGCCGACGGTGCTGCGCGATGGGCCGCACGGCCTCGGGATGGTGCAATACTACATCGACTGCGATCCGAACGAGCACTTCTTCACGCTGCGGGATAACGATCACCTCACCGATCAGTTCAAACAAATCGCGCTGTTTGATCTGTTGATCAACAACGCCGATCGCAAATCGGGTCACTGTCTGCGCGCCGACGACGATCACATCTGGGCGATCGATCACGGCGTGTGCTTCTCGGTCGAGCCGAAATTGCGCACCGTGATCTGGGACTACGCCGGTCAGCCCGTGCCCGATCGGTTGATCGAAAACCTCAAAGCCTTTCGCGGCCGATTCGATCAGCCCGACGACACGGCCTTGAAAACCCTGGCGCGGTTGCTCAATAAACGCGAGCTCACCGCCCTCAAACGCCGCGCCGATCAGCTTATCGCCGCCGGCTGCTTTCCGCGTCCGCTGCCGGGTTATCGGCAGATTCCCTGGCCGCCGGTATGAGGCGCACACAGCAGAACCCCGGTTTCTAATTCCTGCGGAGCAGGCGAAATCGGGGTTCCTTTATCGACCAGGGTATTTCGCTCGAAGACGCTGATAAGTCACAACCAGCGTCGAGTCGTCCAGCGCCTGTTCAAACAACCTCAGCCATTTTAAGACGTATTCATCATCGAGTGCATCCCCTTGACGCCGAATGATATTTTCAACATCGATCTGGTCTTGTGCGCGAGTTGAAATGATCTTGTAAATGATCAGATCTTCGGCGGTACAGACTTGCGCCTTGAGGCCAGGCTCCAGTTCGATCGGGGGTAGTGGTTACATGGTAAGTGATAAGCTCAAGTTGTATTCGAGGATGAACCACGCCGTGACAATCCAGTCCCACCAACAGACGGGGATTGTTCCATGCTAAATGTCGGACTTCGAAAACGACAGCGTTTTGCGGACATAGCGCGCAAGCCGTTGGCGTAAGGTGTTGTTCCAGCGCTCGAGGTGGGCGGTTGCG
>JADGQE010000198.1 GCA_017882055.1 Thermoflexales bacterium | reverse complement strand
GCGGGCCGGAGCAGTGGAACCGTAATGCTGAAGAACGATTGGCGGGGACTCGCGCCGTCGATCGAAGCGGCTTCATATAGATCGCCCGGAATGCTTTGGAGCGCCCCGGTCGCTACGATCGTCATAAACGGCCAGCCCAGCCAGATGTTCGTAATCAGCAAAGCGAAGTAAGACAAAGTCAGCGGCAGCCACGAAATCGGATAATCGACCTGATCGATCCAGCGCAAGGTCACGGGCGGGCCGCCGAAAATGTGGGTGATCGACGACAGCAATTGATTGATCGCGCCGTAGGTGGGGTCATACATATTATGCCAGACCACGGCGATCACCAACGAAGGAATGATAATTGGTAAGATATAGATGGCCCGATAAAATTTTTTGAACCAGAGGCCCTTCACATTGAGCAGCACGGCGATCAATACGCCGATGACGACGTGAACGGGAACATTGGTGAACGTCCAGACCAGATCGAAAGCCAGAACGTTCCAAAAACTGAAGTTGGCAATCGCCACTGGCAGATCACCAGAAAAAATCTGATGATAGTTTTCCAGCAGTCCCCACGTGCATTCGCCTTTCAGGCTTGTCTGGCAGGCGGTACTTTGATCAGCCCGATTAGGCGCAGGAGCATCAAAGCGCAAGTTCTTGATGCCGTAGTCCGTCGTGGACATCACCACTTCGAAAATCAGCGGGTAGAAGGTAATAATCCCCATGACGAGGAATGCCGGCAAGAGGTATAGCCAGGCTGTACGCGTTGTGGCTGTGCGATTCAGCCAGCGTTGGAAGCCGCTGGGTTGAGCTGGTCTACCGCTGGTGATTGCTGCCATCGTAATGCCCCTCCATATTAGAAGAAGATGCAAGACGCAACCATTATCTAACAAAAACTCGAAATGTTCAAATGATTAACTCACCTTACGCAGTCAGCGCTGTTTGTCACGCTTCGCGCCGCGTAGGCGGGAATCCAGTGCAAATTAACTGGACACCCGCCTGCCCATGCCCGACGCTTCGCGTCGGTGGGCCGCTAGGCGTCGCGGGTGTGACTCTGCGTAAGATGAGTGATTAATCAAAAAGACCTGACAGGTCTTGTTACGGACCTGTCAGGTCCAGAGTCTTGATTACTTGCCGCTGGCCTTGTTCATGGCCGCGCAAGCTTGCTTAACCGCATCGGTGGGAGTCATCTTGCCTTCCACGACTTGAGTGACCGCATCACCGAACGGTCCCCACCAGTTGCCGAATTCCACGCTCTGCGGCCGCGGGAAGCCCGCACCGGCCGCATCGGCATAAGCCTTCACCAGTGGATCGCTGACCGTCACGCCATTGGCCACCATCGGATCACCGGCTCCATTCGCCCAGAAGCCAGCACCCTTCTGACCGAAGAGATACAGGCCCACCTGAACCGCCAGGGCCTGCTGCTCCGGCTTGATGTTCGGGTTGATGTACCAACCATCGATCCCCGACAACGGTTGAGCCGGACCCTTCGGGCCAGCGGGCATCGGCACGACGCCGAGCTTGTCACCCAGGTCCTTCTTGAAGTCGCCCAACACCCACGGCCCTTCGACCATCATGTCGGCTTGACCCTGGCGAATCAAGTTGTCGGCCTTGCCGCCATCAGTCTCGAAGTCCGCGCCGGCCTTCTTCAGGTCGAGCAGATACTGGAACGCATCCGTAAAGCCCGTGCCCTGATCCGCAACACACTTGCCCGTGTTGTCCATCAGGCTGCCACCGAAGGCGCCTTGCATCCAACCGAAGTTGTAGTAGTTGCTTTGATTCACCACCAGCTTCTTGCCGCTCTTCACCAGCGCCATCAACTCATCCGTCGTCTTCGGCGGATTGGGGATGGTGCTCTTGTTGTAGGTCAGCGCCAGGGCCTTGATGATGCCCGGCACGCCATACAACTTGCCATCGACCGTCAGGCCATCAATCCCGGCCTTCGAGAAGTCACCCAGGTGATCCTTCATCAGGTCATCCACGGGCGCAACCAGATTACCACGCACCCAGTTGCCTAGATCGTCGTTCGGCATGGTGAACATGTCGGGGCCGCCACCGGCGCCCACTTCCGTCTTCCACTTGTTTGGAAGCTGATCAAACGGAATTTCCAACACGTTGACGGTCAGACCAGGATTGTCCTTCATCAACTGCGCCACGGCATCACCGATGGCTTTCTCTTCTGCGCCACCTGCGTGATAACCTTGCCACAGCGTCACCGTACCGGTTAGACCGGTCGGGGCTGCAGTCGCCACCGGGGCCGTAGTCGCGGCCGGGGCTGTAGTCGCTACCGGGGCCGGGGCTGTAGTCGCCACCGGGGCCGCAGTCGGGGTGGCGGCAGTACCGCAAGCACCCAGCACCATCGCCATTACCACGAGCAAAGTTACAAGCGAAAAACGGGTCTTCATTTTACTTACTCCTCCAGATATTGTGTGAAAGGGTTTGAACCGGTAGCCCGATTGAGCGTCATCGGGCAAATCAACTTCACCGAGAATTCGTCGAGTCGTGTGTTGCCAGGCCTCACCTCCTTTCAGCAAGATGAATCAAACCTGAACCTTTTCAATTTCGAACAGACCCATTAGCGCCGCGGCGGACTCGAAGTACTCTTGCCAATCGTCAACTGCGGCGGCACCAGCACCTGGGCTTGAGCCAGCGGCTCGTGCTTCAAAATACTCAACAACATTCGGGCTGCCTGGACGCCGATTTCTTCCGGGCGGGTATCGATCACGGTCAGATCACCCGAAGCCATCAGCAAATGATCGGACTTATCGAATGAAATCACCGACATATTTTGCGGAATCGCCCGGCCAGAATCCCGGAGCGCGCTGACGGCGCCGATCGAAACCACATCCGACCAGATGATCACGCCCGTCAGATTCGGCTGCTCGGCCAGCAAACTCTGCATGGCCCGATAGCCGGCATCATCGGACCAGCTGGCCGGGCACATCACCGGCCGCAGAGCGTGCTTGCGGCAGCTCTTCTCGTAACCCTTGACCAGCCGATAAGCAAAACCGAACCCGACGTCGTCAGGGCACATGAAGGCAATCTGTTGGTGTCCCAGTTCAATCAGGTGTTTGACCGCCATCTCGATCGCCAATTCGCCGTCCAGGTCGACCAGCGTTAAGCCTTTGTTGACGCGAGTGCGGCCAATCATGACAAACGGAGTATCGGATTCTCTGAGGAACTTTACGCGCTGATCGTTGACCTGAATGCGCATCAGGATCGCGCCATCGACCAGGCCCGATTGAATGATCTGGCTCAGATCGTCTACACCGACCATGGGCGAGGCGAGTGTCAAGAAAGTGTAATGACCGAGGCTGATCACTTCGCCAATGCTCGTGATGAAACGCAATTCAACCGCGGCGGGGCTGAGTGAGGCCAGTGGATAAATCAGCGCAATGGCGTGGCTGGGGCTGCCCGCTAAACGGCGCGCCACTAAACTGGGCTTGAACCGCAGCTGGCGCATGGCGGCATAGATGCGTTCGCGCGTTTCGGGCGCAACCGGACGCTTGCCGCTGATCGCATGCGAGACGGTGGTCTTGGCGACGCCGGCGAGTTCGGCGACTTCTTTGATGGTGGAGCGCGGGTTGGCTTTGGGTTGTGTCACAGGGATACGCCTATTAAAACGCTGGAGGCCGTGGTGGGAAAATTTACCCCGCTCCCTCTACTCTAACACAAACCGGTTTGCTAGTCAATAGCTAAAATTTGGCTTTGCGTGCTTTGGGGGTGAAATCCGAAACAACTCGGCCGCTCAGTCAGCGGGTTCGTGGCGTGCGGCCGGAGCGTACATATCGGACGCGTACTCCTTGAGCATACGTGAAGTGCTAAACATGGGGGCTAAGGTACGAATTGATTCTTTGACCATGCGCAGCCAACCGACCGGTACATCGTTACGACTGTCACGGTCGTAGTATAGGGGCACGATCGTATCTTCCAGCGTTTCATACAGCGATTCGGCATCAGCCGCGTCCTGTTCTTCCGCATCACTCAGGACACCATCCGTGCCGATGGCCCAGCCGTTCTCGCCGTTGTAGCCTTCGCGCCACCAACCATCGAGCACCGAGAAATTGAGCACGCCATTCAGGCCGGCCTTCTCACCGCTGGTGCCGCTGGCTTCCATCGGGCGGCGCGGGGTGTTGAGCCAGACATCGACGCCCTGCACCATATGGCGCGCCACATTCATGTCATAGTCTTCGATGAAGACGAGGCGCCCGCCCAGATTGGCTTCTTTGATGAATCGATACAAATCCTGAATCACGCGCTTGCCCGGATCGTCCGCCGGATGCGCTTTGCCCGCGAAGATGAATTGAACGGGCCTGGCCGGATTGTTGAGCAGCCGCACCAATCGATTGACATCGCGCAGCATCAACGCGGCGCGTTTATACGTGGCGAAGCGGCGGCCAAAGCCAATCGTCAACATATACGGATCGAGCAGCACCCCGGCGGCCACGATCTGCACCGGATGCGTGCCGCCGCGGATCCACTGCAAGCGCGCGCGCTCGCGCACAAAGGCGGCCAGTTTGCGGTTGAGATGCTGGCGCACTTCCCACAACGCTTCGTCCGGGATGTCGCGGACTTTGTCCCACATTTCGCGGTCGTCGATGCACGATCGCCAGTCGGCATCCAGATATTGGTCGAGCAGCAGGCCCAGGCGGCGCGCCATCCACGTATTGAGGTGAACGCCATTGGTAATCGATCGGATCGGCACCTGTTCCACCGGGCGATCCGGCCACAAATGCGCAAACATCTTGCGCGAGACCTGGCCATGCAATTCGCTGACGCCATTGCAGCGCGACGCACAGCGCAGCGCCAGCAGCGACATGCTAAACACATCGCCCCATGACTCATGTTGAAAAGCCAGCGCCATAAATTGATCGCGATCGATGCCCAGCGACGGCCAGTAGTTGGAGAAATATTTTTCTATCATCCATACCGGGAACATATCATGCCCGGCCGGCACGGGCGTATGTGTCGTGAAAATCGTACCGCCGCGAATTTTCTGCAAGGCCGCCTCGAAGGTGCCGCCGCCGGCCACCAGCTCGCTGATGCGCTCCAGGCTGGAGAAAGCGGAGTGGCCTTCATTCATGTGCCACACGGCCGGGGCATAACCGAGTGCCCGCAGTGCGCGCACGCCGCCCACGCCCAGGATGATCTCTTGCTCCAGGCGGCGTTCGAGATCGCTGTAGTACAGCCGGGTGGTCAACTCGCGATCGATGGCCGCATTGGGGGCAACATCGGTATCGATCAAAAACAGCGGCACGCGCCCCACTTGAATCCGCCACAGCCGCGCATGCACGCTTCGATCCGGCATCCCAACCTGAACGATCACCGGCTGGTTGTCCGCTCCCAACACCGGCAGAATAGCCGATTCGGCCAGATTGAGATTCTCATTGATCGCTTCCTGCCAGCCGTCTTCGGTGATGCGCTGGCGGAAGTAGCCTTGCCGGTACAGAAAACCGACCGCCACCAGGGGCAGCCCCAGATCGCTGGCTTCTTTGAGATGATCGCCGCTGAGCACGCCCAGGCCGCCAGCATACATCGGCAGGGCTTCATGCAAACCGAACTCGGTCGAGAAGTAAGCGATGGGGCGCTCAATCAGATCGGCGTACTGCACGCGCGCCCAGGTCACGTCGGTATTGATGTACCGATCGAACGCGGCAATGACTGCGTGGTATTCTTCGAGGTAGTGATTGTCTTGCGCCGCCGCGTTAAGATTTTTACGCTCGACTTTTTGAAGGAACTTCACCGGGTTATGGGAACTGCGTTCCCATAATACCGGATCGATGTCACGATACAACCGCACGGCTTCAGGCTGCCATGACCACCACAAGTTGTAAGCTAAATCACCCAGTCGGGCGATGGGCTTCGGCAACGAAAACGTCGGAACGGGCGAATGGAAATGGTTCATAGGCCTGCCTCCTTGCAGCTTCAAGGGCCGTATTCTAGTCGTGACCTGCCGATTGGTCAAGCGCAAACCGGTTTTACACTTACGGTCAAGCCACACGGATCGATCAGCGTTATCCGATTCCATCAACTTCATGTATAATCCCAGCAGCATTCAACGGCGAGGCGCGATGAAAGTCTTCAACGCTCAAGGTGAAACGCTGCTTCAGCGGGTGAAGTGGTGCGATTCCTTTGGATCAAAACTGCGCGGCCTCATGTTCCGCCGATCGATCGACGCCGACGAAGGCCTGGTGCTGGTCGAAGGCCGGGCCGGCATCGCGGCCACTTCGATCCATATGTTCTGCGTGCCGTTTGATATTGCCGCGATCTGGCTCGATACGGATCTGCGGATCGTTCATATGGCGCGGGCAAAAGCGTGGCGGCCGTATTATGCCTCACCCCGACCGGCCCGCTATGTCCTTGAAGGCCCGGTTGAACTGTTGCAACGAGTCCAGGTTGGCGAGCAGCTGCGATTCGAGAAATGACGCCGCCCCACCTGATGATCTAAGCAATCGAAAGAAAACGTTTATGCAAAAAAGATTAGCGGTCTTGCGGAAGTTGTGGCTGGTGCTCTGGCTGGTGGCGCTGATCGCGGCCAGTCTGCCGATTAGATCGGTCTCGGCTCAATCGACCAATGACACGATCTACATCGTGCAGGCCGGCGATACGTTGTTCGGCATCGCGCGCCGCTACGGCGTGAACCTGGTCGATCTGGCCGTGGCGAACCAGATCATCAACCCCGATCTTATTTACGTGGGACAACGCATCAAGATCCCCGGCACCGCCAAAACTGCGCCAACTGCACAGGCTCAGCCTACGGCTCAAACCAGGCCAACTTCAACACCGCCAGCTGCCAATCGTATTCACATTGTTCAAAGCGGCGAGACGCTGTATCGCATCGCCTTGAGTAACGACACGACAGTGGACGCCCTGGTCGCAGCCAACAATCTCAGCGATGCTTCGCTTATCCTGGTCGGCCAACAATTGATCATTCCGCCTGCGACTGGCACATCCGCAGCGACGCTCACACAGCCGTCGACGCCGCTGCCGTCGCCCTTTACCAGCATCGACATTGGCCCGCTGCCGTTGATCCAGGGCAGTTTGATGGTCGTCACCGTCCGTACCGATCACCCCGTCACGCTCAACGGCGCGTTTCAAGATTGGACGATCCCGTTTGCGCCGGACGGTGATAAATACATCGGCCTCGTCGGTGTCGGTGCGCATCCGGTAAGCGGTGTTAAGCCCGGCATCTATCCCGTCAGCGTCACGGCCACGGATGCCAAGGGTCAACCAGTCACGGTCTCGACTAACGTACAGATCAAAGCCGGTCACTT
>JADGQE010000012.1 GCA_017882055.1 Thermoflexales bacterium | reverse complement strand
CGCCGTTGACATCGACGGCTACATGACAGGCCAGGCCCTGATCGAAATGAAGTATGCTGAAGAAGGCACGCCGATCGGGATTGTAGCCGCGGCGAAGGATGCAAGGGCGGCCAACAATCTAAGAGTCGGTGATCGATTGCCGGTGGCCGACGGCGCAACAGTTGTCAGCCGCTTTCCGAAAAAGAAGTAACAATCTCAAGGAAACAAGTAGACAAGCCACTAAGCACTTGTCTACTTGTTTCCCCCAAAAAATCAGAGACCAGAGATAAAAAATGCACTGTCCCAAATGCGGCGATAAAATGATCCCGAAGAACAACTCAGTCTACTGCGAGCGCGGGCAGATGATGTTGAGCAAAACCTTGTATGCGCGCTTTCAGGGCCGCTTCATCGAACACATCGTCGAAGAGCCGCTGCTGCAACGGGTCAACAAACCCAGGGGTCTGTGGTTCTGTCCGGCCTGCGGCCAGCGCCTGAAATTCATCAACGGCTATCTGGTCTGCCCGGACAATCACGGCTCGCTCAACGATTGCCTGTTCGATCTGAACAGTATGCACGCGCACGACCGGGTCGCAGGCAGCTGAGCCCATGCAGATTGAACACATTGCCATGCGGCAGGACGGCCATTGCATCCACAGCGATCCGCGCACCACCGGCGACGGCTATTACGAAAGCGTCGTGTTCGATCCGGACGGCAACCGGATTGAGATCACGAACTGAACGAGCGCGGTATCAGAAACCTTTTCAACACCGGGTAGTACGCCAGCGAGCGAATACCCGGAGAGACTCAAACAAAAAGTCCGGCTCAACCTTCTGAGACCGGACTTTTTATTTATGATTTAGGGATGCTTACGGCTTAACTGTGCGGCGCCCCTTCGGTGGATTGCGCCGAGGTCGTCTGAACAACCGCTTGTTGCACCGTGAGCGGCTCACCGGCAGCCGACGATTGGAGTGTGGTGATCTTCTGCTCCACTGCTTTGACGGCCGGGGCAGCGCGATTGAGATAACCTTTGGCACTGTCCAACGTATCCTTGGTCTGCTGCAAAATGCCGACCAGTGAGTGCACCGGATACGATCCGGAGCCGATCACGATACCCGTAATGAGCACGTCGACGCGGGCGGGCACGACGCCGATACCCAGCATGGCAAACATTTGCAGCTGACCGAGCGCCGCCACGATCACGCCAATCATCAGGCCAAGCACGATCGACGCGGCGGCCTTGGCGCTGCGGTAACCATCCGAGGAAGTCACCTGGCCCAGGTTAGTCTGGGCATCCGCCAGGCGTTTCTCGGCCAGATCCAGCATCACCTTAGATTGCGTGATTTTGACCTGCATCTCATTGCTCAAATCAGTCACGGACATGCCAGGCTTCATTTGAAGCAAACGCATCTCCTCATTATAACGCGTGGACACATCGGCCAGCCACTGCCGCGCGGCATCGACTTCGACTTCCACCGAGTTTAGCCAGCGCAAACCGCGGCCCAGATAAGCCACCATTGATTTCCAACTACCCTCGATGATGTTAAACACCGTCTCAAGCAGGCGCTCGACTCCGGCGGCCGCGGCCAACACCGGCGCGAGCACAACCGCCAGGCTTGCGCTCGCCTCCAATTTGGCGACCGTCGCTTTATCGATCAGCGCAAAGAAGAGAACCCATACAATTAACGCCACGCTCAGAACAACCATCAACGCGACCAGAAAAACGAACCAGCGTTTCATGCTAAGGTGTTGATGCATGATTACCTCCGGCTCGGGCATACGACGCGTTGATCCGGCCGGCACAGGGGTAGAACTGCTCATCGTTTGTCTCCTTATCTTAGAAATGTTTGGGTGAGCTCTGGTAAAGATGTGAAGCACAAGCATGATTATAATTTACGCAGCCCGGCAAAGTCAAACGGAACGTCGAGCGCGCCACCAAGAATAACCGCCATGCCAGAGCAGTAACAACGCTCCATTTAGGCCCAGCGTGACCAGGATGAATGGCAGCGGGATCGCGGTGCGACTCAAGATCACGGCGCGCACCATCAGGCCGATCGGTCCGACGACAACCCACGCGATCAGCGTGCGAGCCAGAGCCTGGCGCGGATGGGCGATCACTTCGGCGCGCCACACGCCGATCAAACGGGCGACCGCGATCCAGATCAGCAGAAACGTCAGCAGCGTCGGCAGCGCATTGACGATCAGGTTTGCGTCGCCAGCCGCGTGTGTCTCGCGCCCGCCGATCGCAAAGAAACCAAAGATCACGGCATCGCCCAGCATAAGAATCAAAGTCGAGTTTAGGGTAGAACTTTTCATAGCGCTAAGCATACCGCATCGCTGCCAAATGACAAACTGGAAACTGTGGTAGGATTAAGTCTCGATAGCCAACCCCAACCAGATCAGGTGCCCATGTTTTTTGATACAGCCCAGATTCACATCAAGGCCGGCAACGGCGGCGATGGCGCCGTCGCTTTTCGGCGCGAGAAATTCGTGCCCTTCGGCGGGCCGTCCGGCGGCGATGGCGGCCACGGCGGCAACGTGATTTTGTGGGTTAATCCCATAGTCAACACGCTCGTCTACTTTCGGCATCACCGCCAATTCAAAGCCGACGATGGCGACAACGGACGCACTAAAAATCAAACCGGCAAAGATGGCGAAGACGTCCGCATTGCCGTGCCGCCCGGCACCATCGTGCGCGACGCCCAGACCGGCGAAGTGCTGGCCGATCTATCCGATCCCAAAACAGAAATGACCATCGCGCGCGGTGGCACGCCCGGTAAAGGCAATGCTCGCTTCGCCACTTCGACCAATCAAGCGCCGCGCATGGCGACCAACGGTTCGCCCGGCGAGGAACAAACGCTCGATCTCGAGCTCAAATTGATTGCCGACGTAGGTCTGGTCGGGCTGCCGAATGCGGGCAAATCGACCCTGCTGGCGGCTACGACCGCGGCCACACCCAAGATCGCCGATTACCCCTTCACCACGCTGGTACCCAATTTGGGCGTAGTCGATCTGGATCGGGAAACTTCGTTCGTCATGGCCGATATTCCCGGCCTGATCGAAGGCGCGAATTTGGGCAAAGGGCTGGGTCACGAATTCCTGCGCCACATCGAGCGCACCCGCGTGCTGATTCATTTGCTCGATGGCTCACAGCCCGATCCCTTACAAGATTTCAAAATCATCAACGCTGAATTGGCCGCCTTCGGCCACGGCCTCGCCGAGAAACCCCAGATCGTCGCCGTCAACAAGATCGATCTGCCCGAAGCGCAGGCGCAGTGGCCGCAAATTCAAAAGGCCCTGAAAGAACAGGGTATCGACGCGACGACGATTTCGGCGGTGGCGCACACTGGCACGCGCGAACTGCTATATCGTGCCGTGCAGATGCTGCGCGAACTGCCGATCCCGCAGCCCGTGGTCGTTGAGGCTCTGCCCGTCATTCGTGCCGCCGAAGGACCCGGCTACGTCATCACCCGCGCGCCCGATGCCAGCTGGCACGTCACCGGCAGGCAAGTCGAAGTGCTCGCCATGCGCCATCGCTTCGACTCCGAAGAAACGCTGCTGGCCTTTCACAAAGCCGTCACCAAGTTGGGCGTCATCGATGCGCTGCGCGAAGCCGGTGTGCAAGAAGGCGACACCGTCTGGATCGGCGAAGACTACGAACTTGAGTGGCAGGATTAAATTCGACCACGGATATTTCTTCAATCTGTGTCATCCGTGTCATCCATGGTCACTTTCGGAATCGCACATGCTAAAAGCCATCTTATTTGATCTCGACGGGCTGATGGTCGACAGCGAACCACATTCAATTGCAGCGTGGCAGGCGGTGCTGGCGAAGCGCAACGTCACGCTCGATCAACCGACGCTCGCGCGTATGTTTGGCCTGCGCCTGAGCGAAACAGCCCAGCTGCTGATCGATTTATTCCATCTGCAGGATCAACCCGCGGATCTCGGTCACGAGAAAAACGAGTATCAGATCACGCATCTTGACAGCCATGTCAAACCAATGCCGGGTTTGATCGATCTGCTGGCCGAGATCGATCGGCGCGGCTTAGGCAAAGCCATCGCCAGCAGCGGTCTGCGGCGCTACGTCGAAGCCGTATTGCAGACAACGCATCTCGCGGATCGATTCAGCGTCGTCATCACCGACGACGACGTTACCAACGGCAAGCCCGCGCCGGATGTGTTTCTGGTCGCCGCCCGCGCGCTGCACGTCGAGCCGCAGCATTGCCTGGTGCTTGAAGACGCGCCCACCGGAGTACAGGCCGCCAGGGCCGCCGGCATGACCTGCGCCGCAATTCCCAACGATCAAACGCGCATGCTCGATTTATCAGCCGCCGATTATATTTTGCCTTCGCTATTTGCTGTGCGTGATCTCCTGGCTGATCACGCAACACGCAGCACGTAACACTCATCATGCGACTTGGTATTTTGGGCGGCACTTTCGATCCACCTCACTACGGTCATCTACGCATGGCCGAAGCCGCGCTGACTCAGCTCAAACTCGATCGAGTGCTGTTTGCGCCGGTCGGCGTGCAGCCGCTCAAGATCGACCACCCCGCCACGCCCGTCGAACACCGTACCCGCATGGTGGAACTGGCCATTGCCGGTTGTCCGCACTTTGAAATCTCGCGCGTCGATCTTGATCGACCCGGCCCGCATTATTCGGTCGACTTGCTTGCGATCGTTCAGCAGCAAAATCCCGGGGTGCGGCTGTGGTTCACCCTGGGCGAAGATTCGCTGGCCGATCTGCTGCGCTGGCACGATCCGGCCCGATTGATCACCCTGGCCCGCCTGGCCGTGCTCCGACGTCCCGGCTCTGAGCTCAACTGGTCTGCGCTCGAAACTGCCCTGCCCGATCTTCGCTCACGCATCGACTGGATCGATCACACTAAGATCGATATTTCTGCATCGGATATTCGAGAGCATATCCGCAACGGCCAACCCGTCGATCAACTTGTGCCGCCATCGGTCGTCACTTACATCATCGAGCAAAATCTTTACCGCTAAGGCACGGTGACACAAAGAAATCCTAGAATCAGTAGATCACAATTTGCTCCCGCTGGATTGTCAAATCCAGCGGAATGCTGCGGATTTAACAATCCGCAGCGAGCATTCTGCGATCTACTGAGAATGGCTTCGTGGTGAAAATCATGCCGATCAAAAACAACGTCACGCGTTTACTCGAATCACGCAAAATCGAATACACGCCCAGTGAATACGACGCCTCGACTTTTCACTCAGCTGATGAAGTCGCCGCGTTGATCGGTGTGCCGGCGGCGCATGTTTACAAAACGATCGTCGTCTTACGTGAGGAAAAGAACCGCAAGCCGCTGCTGGTCATGGTGGCCGGTGACCGCGAGATCGATCCGCGCAAATTCGCCGCGTCACTGGGCGAAAAGAAACTCAAAGTTGCCAAGCACGACGAAGCCGAAGCGCTGACCGGCCTGCAAGTCGGCGGCATCAGCGCGCTGGCGTTGCTGTCCAAACCCTTCGATGTTTGCATCGATCGGCCCATGCTTGATTTGACCCACGTCCACATCAGCGGCGGCCAGCGCGGTCTCGACATCAAAATCGGCGTGCAGGATCTCATCAAACTGACCAAAGCCAAAACCGTTGAGGCCACGTAAAGGAGAACGCTGTGCCAGAAGAAAAATTCGTCGAAGCGAACGGACTGCGCTTTCATCTCATCGATTGGAGCGGACGCGGCGACTGGCTCGTGCTGCTGCACGGCCTTGCCTCGCAGGCGCACATCTGGGATCTCGTCGCGCCACTGCTGATCGACTCATTCCGCGTCATCGCGCTCGATCAACGCGGGCACGGTTTGACCGACAAACCCGACACCGGTTACGACTTCACTTCGATTACGCATGACCTTGATCAGATTCTCAACGTGTTGGAGATCGAGCGAGCCGTGCTCGTCGGTCATTCGTGGGGCGGCAATGTAGCCCTGCAATATGCGGTCGATCAACCACAGCGTGTCGCAGGTCTCGTGCTAGTAGATGGCGGCTTCCTGCAAGTCGGCGATCGACAAGACTGGCCGACCACTGAGAAACAACTCGCGCCGCCTGATTTGCTCGGCCTGCCCATCGATATGCTGCGTGGCGGCCTGAAAAGATTTCTCGGCCCGGCCTGGTCGCCCAAAACAGAAACGATCACGCTGCATAACTTTGAGCTGCGCGCGGATGGCACCGTCGCGCCCTATCTCAGCAAAAGCAATCACATGCAGGTCGTGCGCGCGTTGTGGGAACATCGTCCATCAGAATTGTATGCGCGTGTTCAATGTCCGGTGTTGATGATTCCTACCAGCGCGCCTGACCCGCACGACGAACGCACGCACGTCATGCTCGAAAACAAACGCCGCAACATCGCCCTTGCAGAAGAACGCCTCGCACGCCATCAAACGATCTGGCTGCAAGACACCGTGCACGATGTGCCACTGCATAGGCCCGCGGAGTTAGCCGAAGCGATCAAGAAAGTTGCTTCGCGGTGGTAGATATTTGATCGTACGGTGTGCTTCGTAAAAACGGATTACGCATTACAATTATCTCATGCTCGCTATTCAACTACTCGGTACACCACAACTTCTGCTCAATGGCCAGCCGCTCCATGTGACACGGAAGAAGAGCCGCGCCCTACTCTATTACCTCGCGGCCAATGCCAAACCGCTGACCCGCGATCATCTACTGGCCTTCTTTTGGCCTGATCACGATCGGGTCACCGCCCGGCAGACGTTGCGGACGACATTGCACGGCCTGCGCAAAGAACTCGGCGCGGCCCTGATCGTGGCCGACGAAACAATCGGCCTCGCGCCAGATACCGATGTCGACGTTCGTACTTTCGAATCGCAACTTACGCCGCCGACTTCTAACATCCAAAGTCTAACCTCCACACTCCAACTGTATCGGGGCGACTTCTTAACCGACTTCGCACTGGCAGACGCGCCCGACTTTGATGATTGGGTCGCCGCGCAGCAAGAACATTATCGGCGACTTGCAGTGCGGGGCTTTATTGCCCTGTCGAACTGGCACGCAAGCCAACAAGATTATGCGGCTGCGCTTGAAGCCCTCGATCGTGCGCTGGCTTTCGATCCGCTGCAAGAGGATTTGCAACGCACTGCGCTGCGGCTGCACTATCAAGCCGGCGATCGAACCGGCGCCATCCGCCGCTACGATCACGTGCGCCAACTGCTGGACACCGAGATGGGCGTGCCGCCGATGACCGAAACGCGCGCCTTGTACGACGCCATCATCAACGACAAGTTATCAGTGGTCAGCGCTCAGCCGTCAGCCGTCAGCGGTCAACGATCAAGCGTCAGCCGCCAGCCGCCCGCAATCTACAATCGATCCTCGGAACTTCCCTTCACGGGCCGCGATAAGGAATTGCAGCTGCTTCATGAAGCCGCCGCGTCGCGCCGACTCGCCTTGATCGAAGGTGAACCCGGCATCGGCAAAACACGCCTCGCCGAAAAATTCATCCTGGCCCACAACGGCCTCGCCTTGATCGGCGCGGCACACGAACTTGAACACGCGCTGCCCTATCAACCGATCTTCGAAGCACTGCGCGATCTGATGACGCGACCCGAATGGCCCGCGTTGCAAGCCGGTCTGCGCGCGGCCTTGCCCGGCATCTGGCAAAATGAAATGGCCCGCTTCATTCCCGAGCTGGGCGCAAATCTCATGCAGCGAACAAAGCCAACCGAAGCAGCCGATGAATCGCGCTTATGGGAAGGACTGAATCAATTCCTGTTGGCGTTGGCACGCCAGCAGCCGGTGGTCCTCTTCCTCGATGATGTGCAGTGGGCGGATACCTCGACACTCGCGCTGCTGGGCTATTTAGTGCGCGCCGGCCGCGCGGCTAACGCCCCGATCGTGTATCTGGCGGCCGCTCGTCCGGTCGATGCTCGATCGCCGCTGGCCGCGCTGTTGCAGACGCTCACTCGAGAAGACCGCCTGACCCGCGTAGCGCTCGATCGGCTGAGGCCGGATGATCTGAATGCACTGGCACACCAACTCAGTCCGGCCTTTGCTTACCCGCTGGCCGATTGGCTCATGCAAAATTCTGAAGGTAACCCGTACATCTTAAGCGAACTCATTCAGCACGCGCGTGAAAGCAGTCTCTTACAGCCCGACGGCACCGTCAATCTGACCGCGATCTCGAATACGCTGACTGTGCCGCAAAGCATCTACAGCTTGATTCAATCCCGATTAACGCGGCTGTCCGACAGCGCCCGCCGCATTCTCGACACCGCAGTCGCCGCCGGCCGGCTATTCGACTTCGAAGTGGTCGCGCGCGCTGCGGCCTTATCCGAAAGCGCTGCACTCGACGCCCTGGACGAGCTGCGCGCCCAGCGGCTGATCGAACCGAGCGGCGCCGATGGAGTGCATTACTCGATCGATCACAGCCTCACCATGGAAGTAGCCTATCGCGAAGTGGGCGAACCGCGTCACCGCTTACTGCATCGCCGTGTGGCCGAAGCGATGGAGACCGTGTATCGCCCGCAACTCGATAGCATAGCCGGACTCATCGCCTGGCACTTTATCGAAGGCCACGCGCCCGAGCGAGCTGCGCCCTACGCCTTCCGCGCCGGAAAGATCGCCGCCGAGCTGGCTGCCTGGCAAGAAGCCGTGACGTTTTATCAACAGGCCCTGGCGGCTGAGACCAATGACACCCAGCGAGTTGAAATCTTAACGGCTTTAGGCGAAGCTCACAGCCGATCAGGCGCCAACGCGCAAGCGACGGAAGTGCTGCGTACGGCAATTGCGTTAGCCGAATCGCATCACCGGCCATCCGAAACGCTTCGACTGAACCTGGCCCAATCTCTTCTTGGGCAGGCCCGATTTGCAGAAGCGATCGAGCAAGCGCACCGGGTACTCGATCACGGCCAGCCAGAAAACGTCGCGCGAGCCGAAGCCTTGTGGGGCACGATCTTATCGGTTGAAGGTTCAGACCTGACCGGCGCTGCCAGGCATTTACAAAAGGCTGAGACTTTTCTGCAAGAGCACCGAGATCAGATCGATCTGGCGCTGCTCAACCAGGTCAAATTCGATCGGGGCAGCATCGCCGCGCAGCAGGGCGATCTCGCCAAAGCGATTGGCCTGTATCGCGAAGCGCTCGATATCGCCGATGAAGTCGGCGGCACCACCACGCCGTGGCAAGTGCTGGCGCGCAACAACCTGGCTTACCATCTGAATCTGCTGGGCGATCCATCTGCGATTGAGTATGCGCGCGAGGGCCTGAAGATCGCGCAAGAGAAAGGCATCCTCGGCTTTCAGCCCTATTTGCTTTCAACGCTGGGTGAAATTGCCCTATCACACCAGGATTTGGATGCCGCCGAAAAATACTTCAACGACGGGTTTGAATTGGCCGAGCGACTGGCGGTGCCCGAACGAATTGCCGGCATCACAGCCAATCTAGGCTTAGTCGCCAGAGAGCGTGACGATATAGCGCTGGCGATCCATCACCTATCGACCGCACTCGCCAAAGCCGACGCGCTTGGCGTGCAGCATCTCGCGGCGCAGATTCGACTGTGGCTGGTGCCCCTGCTGCCGCCGGGTGAAGCGCGGCTCCATCTCACCGAAGCCCGCGCCATCGCCGAAGCCAGCGGACGGCGTTTGTTGTTGAACGAAGTGATTCGACTTGAGCAGCAACCCGGATCGCGATCGTAATGGATCCAGGCAATAACCCATTCTCAGAAGGAGCGTGACATGCAAATCGGTATCATCGGTGCAGGCAAAATGGGCGGTACGTTAGGCAAACTGTGGGCAGCCAAAGGACACGCGGTCATGTTTGGCTCACGCGATCCGGCTAAGGCTAAAGCGCAAGCCGCCGAGATTCCCGGAGCCAGCGGCGGATCGATCAGCGAGGCAGCGGCTTTCGGCCAGGTCGTTCTGCTGGGCGTACCGTGGCGCGCGGCGATTGAGACGGTGACCCACATCGGCGCTGCGCTTAACGGCAAGACCCTGATCGACATGACCAATCCCACCGGCGATGGAATGACGCTGGCGATTGGTCATACGACATCGCAGGCCGAAGAGATTGCCACAGCGGCAGCCGGCGCAAAAGTCGTCAAAGCCTTCAACGGCATTCACTTCAGTCTGCTGGAGAAACCAGTGTTTAGCGGCTTCAAGGCGGATGTGTATTACTGCGGCGATGACGCTGAGGCTAAAGCCCTGGTCGCGCAGTTGATTGTCGACACCGGTTTCGAGCCGGTCGAAGCGGGGCCGCTGCGCAATGCGCGACTGCTCGAACCCCTGGCGAATCTATGGATGCAACTGGCTTTCCTCAACGGCCACGGAACGGATGTCGCATTCAAGTTACTGCCCCGCTAAGAGTTACATCCGGGACCGCCAACCATTGAAGTAAACTTGCCCGGCAAATTTCACTCCGGCAGCGAAGGACGCGTGTCATGCAACCTGCACCACTGAGAACAAACCCAGGCTCCATATTGGCGGGCATCTTTCAGACCTTGCGCGCCAGTTTCACACCCTTACGCCGGCCGAATTTCCGCACGTACTTGATCGGTCAGGCGATTTCGCTGCTGGGCACCTGGATGCAAGTCACAGCGCAGGGCTGGTTGGTGTGGCAGCTCAGTCACTCGGAAGTCGCACTGGGTATTGTGTCGATGCTTGGCTCCCTGCCACTGTTGTTATTCGGCCTCTTTGCAGGCGTGTGGGTCGATCGGCTCGATCGGCGCAAAATTCTGATCGGCACCCAGGCCGCCGCCATGCTGCTCGCCTTCATCCTGGCCGCGCTGGTCTTTTCGAACACGGTGCAGCTATGGCACGTCTACGTGCTAAGTTTCCTGTTAGGCTGTGTTACCGCTATCGACTTTCCAGCGCAGCAAACCTTCATTGGCGATCTGGCGGGCATGACCGAAGTGCGCAAAGCGATCGTGGTTAACGCCATGATCTTCCAAACCGGGCGCATGATCGGCCCGGCGCTGGCCGGTACAGTCATCGGCGCGCTGGGAGCCGCTGTGGCTTTCTTGCTCAACGGCATCAGCTTCATTGCCGTCATCATCAGTTTGATTCTCGTCCGCGCGCATCAAGTTCATTCGCCCCGCACCGATGGTCAAGTGAAAGCCATCCTCGACGGGCTGCGCTTCATCAAGAGCCAGCCGCGCGTGATGGATGTGATCGTCTTCGCCATGCTCGTGACTTTCTTTGGCATTTCGCTGGGCAGCTTCTATCCCGCGTTGGCAGGCGACGTGTTGAAAGCCGACGCGCAAACGTTGCCCCAAATACTGGGCTACTTGATGGCGGCCTCGGGCGGAGGCGCGTTGATCGGAGCGATGGTTGTCGCGCCACTGGTGCAATCGGTGCGTCACGTCGGTCGAGCATTGGCCCTGGCCGTGATGTGGGCGGGGACATGGTACATCGCCGTGTCCTTATCGCGGTCCGTCCCGTTATCGATGGTGTGCATCTTCATCTTGTCGCTGGCCATGCCGGCCGTCATGACCACCGTCAACGGCTTGCTGCAAGTGCTGGCTCCGCCCAGGATGCGCGGACGGCTGCTCAGCGCCTATATCATTGTCAGTTTTGGCATTCAGCCAGTCGCGGCGCTGGTGATTGGTTTCATCGCCAGCTCCTTCGGTACGGCCAACGCGATCCTGTTTAATGGTGTGGCAATGATCGTGGGCGGACTGCTGATGCTCACCTTACGAACCGAGTTGCGCGGTTGGGAAGCGCCCCGCCCGTCAGACGCCGTGGCAATTGAAGCGGCGTAAACGGGGTGGGCGATGTGGCAGGGGGCGAAGCGATCAAATTGCGGGATAGCCTCGCCCCTGATGCTATAGCGGGGACCTACGGGCGACCAACTTACGCTGATTTCTTTTTGCTGGTGCGGGGTTTGCGTTCACTCTTGCGCGTGCCAAGGCCATGCCCACTAGCCACCGGCAAGTGGTGGCCCGCCAGGCGCCGGCCTGATCGTACTGCGCCGAGTCCGGCCCGAAGGTCGATTTGACCCCGGCTCGCGCCCGCGTCGTCAAATCGATCAGAGCCTTGATCTGATCGTCGCGGGCGTCCTGCAACTGCGTCAACTCGATGCGCTTAGCTTCCACGTTGGCATCGGCGGCAGTGAGCGCGGTGACGGCGGCCTGAAAACTGGTCTGCGTCACATTGCCCATGCTGAAGGTGGGATTGGCGGTCCACTATAGATAATCAGTTATCAAACCCACAGAATCCCTATCTGATCTTCAACAGTTTTGAACTCTTTGTCGCCGGTGACCAAATCTGCCTTTTTGTGTTTGGCTAAAGCCGCCGCATAGCAGTCCGCATAAGACATTTTGTGGTTCGCTTTCAGCCGAGCGGCGGCCAGTGTGAGTTCCCAGTCTGCCTCCACAAATTGAATCCGCAAATCGCGGAGTTGCTTGATGCTGCTATTGGCATCTTCTTCCGAGACCTCACGCGCGATGATGTACCACACCTCGCCCGCGTTCACGACAGTCATCATCACCGGAACGTCGGCTGCATGCGCGCTCGAAATGAGCTGGGCAATTTGCTGCCCGGCCGGTTCGTCTTCTAAGTAGGCAATGACTGACCAGGAATCAAGGACGAGTGCTTTCGGTTTGCGCGCCATCTACAACTCCCTTTCGCGCTTTTTTTCAGCCATCAAGGCTTTGAGCAAGCCCTTGCCTCGATATTTACCGCGCAGGCTTTGGACATAGTCGTCGGTGATCGGCGTCAGAATGATTTTCTTGGCCTCCTCATCCACATCGATATTGATGTGCGTGCCTTCTTTGATCCCTAACTTGCGGCGCACGCCGGAAGGGATGACAATTTGTCCCTTTATAGTAGCAATGGTTTCCATATGAACCTCCGTCGGAAATGTTGACAAGAGTATACCATACTGATAAATGTAAGTCAAGTGTTAATATAGTTTACATTTATCGCCAGGGCTAATATCTTAATCAGGCGCGCAAATATAGGCCAAGTGTGATGCAGGGCTATTGCCAGCAAAACTCTGATCAGGCTCAATTTGTGAGCATGTTATAATGCGCTCATCTTCATCAGGAATCGATCATGTCGGAGGCGCGTCCCAGCGTGAAGTGGGCGGGCGGCAAAGGCCAACGGCTCGATCGGCTGCCGCCGCTGTTCCCCGCCAGGTTCAATCGCTACATCAAGCCGTTTGCCGGCGCGGCGCGGGCAAGCGCCGTCATGCCGTGAGAACAGCCACATTTTCTAGAAATGATTGCGGTCTATACATCACACTCATTAGTCGGGCTGGCGAATTCTGCTTTAGGGCCCGGCCAGACAGGAACAAAGTACCGCGTAACTTTCCTGAACTGCGCGGGGTGTCGTTGACGCGGCGCTTCCTTTCACCCGCTAATTGAATAACTCACCTTGCGCAGAGTCACACCCGCGAAGGCGGGTGTCCAGTTCTCGGCGTCCCGCCGACTTGAGCATTTGTGCATAATCACCAGACAATTTCAGCCAGGGTGTGACCCCTGAGATAAAACGCGAGAAGATGGCCGGCATACCAGTCACCTTCTCGCGTTTCATTTGGAGCAGCCGATAGAGGGCTATCGAATGCGTCGCCCTATGCCTCATTCCCGCAGCACGCCAATGAATGGCAAGTTGCGATAGAGTTCGTCCACGTCCAGCCCGTAGCCGAAGACAAACTCATTCGGAATCTCGAAACCCACGTAGTCGAGCGGCACATCCACTTCACGTCGCTCGTGCTTATCCAGCAGCGCGCAGATCGCCAGGCTGGCCGGATTGCGCGCCAGCAGCACATCGCGCAGATAGCCCAACGTCCGCCCGCTGTCGATGATGTCTTCGACCAGCAGCACGTGTTTGTCGCTGATATCCGTGGCGAGGTCCATGATGATGCGCACCACCCCCGTCGATTCACGCGCGCCGACGCCATAACTGCTCACCGCCATAAAATCGATCGCATGTGGAATGTGCGTGTGGCGCATGAGATCGGTCAAGAACATCACGCCGCCTTTGAGCACGCAAATCATGATCAGATTGCGCCCGGCGTAGTCGGCATCGATCTGTGCCGCCAGCTCGATGATGCGCGCCTGAAGTTTCTCCGGCAGGATCAGGATCTCGCTCGAAGGCGAGGCATAACCCAAAGCAGTCCTGGTCTCTAGCATTTTGATCTCCATCACGAACGGCGCGGCACTTCGTGGCAATGGCGGCAGCGCGCCTCGTACGATTCACTGCCGCCTACAAGAATGATCGGATCGTCGTACAGCGCGGGCCGACCATCGATCAGCCGCTGCGTTCGACTGGCATCCGCCCCGCACACCACGCAGATCGCGTGCAGCTTGTCCACGTGCTCGGCTTCCGACATCAATTGCGGCATCGGGCCAAACGGCTCGCCGCGAAAATCCATATCCAGCCCGGCAGCGATGACGCGCACGCCGCGATCGGCCAACTGCCGGACCATTTGAATCACATCCATGTCAAAGAACTGAATTTCGTCGATGCCGATCACGGTGGTATCCGGCTCGATGTTTGCCAGGATCTCAGCCAGGGTCGCCGCCGGGATGGCGTCATGGCCCAAACCGTTGTGCGACTTCACCTGCTCGATCGCGTAGCGCGTATCAATCGCCGGCTTGAACACCTGCACTTTTTGTTTGGCGATCTGCGCCCGGCGCACACGGCGAATCATCTCCTCCGTTTTGCCGCTGAACATGCTGCCGCAAATCACTTCCACCCAGCCACTGCGCTGCGGACCATCCATGGGCTTCTCCTTGATGGGCTACGAATCTCAAGATTTTTGCTACCGCTGAGTACTCAGCGGCCTCCGCGGTTAAATCACTCTCGATGGCACCTAAACAAAAAGGGCAGGAGTTTTGAACTCTGCCCTTTTATTCGACTCACACATCACGCTGTCGATCAGTATCAAGCGACGACCGCCGGCCACTGTTACGCCGGGGCCTCTTCGTCCACCAGCTCGACAATCGACTGCTTTTCCTTGCGGCGTTTGCTCTTCTTGGCCGGATCCTCGACCGTCTCCTGTCGCTTCTCCAAACGCTTAATAAATCGATCGACCTGCCCTTCGGTGTCGACAATGCGCTGCTCGCCGGTGAAGAACGGATGGCAATTCGAGCACACATCGGTGCGAATTTCGGGGATGGCCGCGCCCACCGTCCAGGTTTTGCCGCACGCACAAGTCACGCGCGCTTCAGGATACCACTTTGGATGAATTCCTGGTCTCATTTTCTATCACCCTGCCCTTTCCTTATTCCAGTTCCGGCACCGGCTTGACGCTGATCCGCTTGCGATTACCCGGCAGCGGTTCAAAAACCACGATGCCATTCGCAATCGCGAAGATGGAGTAATCCTTCGCCAGCATCACATTCACGCCCGGCTTGAAATGCATGCCGCGCTGCTTGACGATGATATTACCCGGGCGGACCGACTGTCCGCCGTACACTTTAACGCCCAACCGCTGCGAGTTGCTGTCACGACCGTTCTTGGCTGAACCGGTGCCTTTCTTGTGTGCCATGTCATGCCTCCTGCGTCAGCCGCGCCTTATTCGCTGACGATCTTCTCAATTTGCAGCCACGTATAGTTCTGACGATGCGTATCCATGGTGCGATGCCGCTTGCCGCCGATGCGATAGTGAAAGACGAGCACGCGATCGCCCTTGCTTTGCTCGGCCACCGTAGCCACGACCCTGGCACCGTCGACCGTCGGCTTGCCAATTTTGACGTTATCGCCATCGGCCACCATAAACACCTTATCGATCTCGATCTGATCGCCGACCGCGCCGGCCACTTTCTCAACCTGAACTTTGTCGCCCTCAACGGCGCGATACTGATTTCCACTGACTTCAAAGACTGCGTACACGAGTGCGCCTCCACATTACAACAATTCGCGGCCCGAATCTCTGGCCGCTCAAGCCTGCAAATTATACCGCCTTAATTTGTTTTGTCAAGAAAGTCGAGTCGAGTTCGATGAATCTCGACCTCCGCTGGATTCAGGCCGAGCGCCGCCGCCAGTTCATCGGGTCGGCCGTTGCCGGCTTCAGTCGATTGCAGACGCGCTCGAACGACCACCCGATCGGCCTCGCCGCGCTCGACCGTTAAAGCGTGAACCAACGGTCGGAGGTTATAGGCTTTGCCGCGTCGATCACGCAGCACCTCGGTCGCCGCGAGCAGCGCCTGCACCCGATCGGTGAGCGGATCGATCGAGCCTTGTTCAACACTGATCGTATACTCCGACGTCAGCACTTGCGTTTGAAGCGCCGGCGACTTCAACGGCACTTCTTCGATCGAAGTGACTTGCATGCCCGGCGGCAGCGCGCGTTTCAATCGAACGGCCACTTCGGAAACATCGCAGGCCGGCGACAACACAAAATCCAGCACTTCATGCTCGCTCGTACAGCCCAGTGGCAGCGCCGCCGCGAAAGTGATCTTGGGTTGCGGATTGAAGCCTTCCGAATAGGCCAACGGCAATTCAGCGCGGCGTAGAATGCGCTGCCACGTGTGCGACATATCGAGATGGCCGATATACTTCAGCGTCGCGTTGCGCGTAAAAGTAACACGCATACGCTGACGAGCGGCTTCAATAGTTTGTGGCGAGACCAGCGTTTCTTCGGAGTTCATGCTTTCCTGACCAATGCGGCCACCCTCATGCTGAGGCATCCGCCCCGGCCACTTTCAACTGACCGAAGCGCGCCGTCGTCGGGCCGAGGTAGTCGCCGTAGAAACCGGTCTCCGAACTCCAGCGCACATTCGCCAGCGCGTCGAACACATTGCCCACCAACATGCCGCCGCGAAACGGCGTACGCCGCCCGCCATCGACGAGGTAGCCTAATCGAATCTCGGATGCAAAGTCACCCGTAACCGGGCTGGGATTAAACCATGAAAACGAGACGATCTCGATGTGCGGCTCGGCTAACAACTCGGCCGCCGGGATGTGACCCGCAACGACTTCGATGTCACCAAATGCGCCGGTCGGCGACAGCGACAAATAATCGGCATAGCGTTGACTTGCGGTGAAGCGCAGCAGTTGATTGTTCTTGATCAATTCAATGCGCTGCGCGGGCAAACCTTCCTCGTCAAAGCGATTGGCGTGCGTGCCATACGGCAGCCGTCGATTGGCCCACATCGTCAGCGGATCGCCTGTCACTTCGCGCCGGAAAACCGATTGCCCGATCTCCCAGGTTGTAATCTTGCTAAACTTGGCGCTGCCCGACGTCAACATCTGAAACGGGCCGCCCTGGGTGAAGTCGCCACTATTGATAAAACCGGCCAGCGTTGCCTCCCGCAGCACAATCGGGCCTTCGTACATTGGCGGCGTTGTCGCAGCCAGCAAATCAACCGTGTAGCGTGCGCGACGATCGACCTCGCCGGCAACATCGATGTCAGCCGCGCGCCGTCGCGTCAGCTCGACAAACGATTCGACTTCCTGCTCACCCGATCGGCCGATCAACACCCATTCAATATCGATCTGCGTCGCCACCTGGATGGCATCGATGCCACGGCTATTCAGCAAATGCGTGGTCACTTCTTCACCGGCGACTTCCGCGGCTGTCATGCGGACCTGCGGATGTCGAGCCACAGCTTGCTTGAGGCACGTGTACAACTCATCCAGCGTGGCAGACGGATTAGCCTGAAAACTTGCATCGGCCACGGGAACTTCCGGTAGATCGGCCGGTGCGGGGAACGTATACACCGGATTATGGACGAGGCCCGCGATCAGCGCCGCAGCATCGATCGCACGATCGATGTCATCGCCGGGCAACAGCGTCGCATTGCCGCTCCCACAAGTGATTGATCCATCTTCGGCGGAGTGGTGCTGTAGCACATTGATGCTATAGCGTTCACCATCGACAGCGCGTTTGGCCTCGACAGCGGCGGGCACGGCATACAACTGCGCGCCGCGCGTCGTGAGGTGCCGCACGCTCCATTCCTTCAGATCGGTTCGTGCCCGCAGGGATTGAATGATCGAATTGAGCATCAGCCCAGCCTCGCTTTCAGCAGCAAATGCGGACCACCGGAACCCACCGAAAGTAGTTCTTTGTGACCCTTGCCGCAGCTGCCCGCATCATGCGCAAAGTCATTACCCACCGCCGACACGGTTTGCAGCACATCCGGCACGTACCCCGTAATGCCAATCGGTGCAAACATACGCGACGTCACCTTGCCATGTTTGATCTCGTGGCCGAAGTGGCACGTCACCTGAATACCCCAGCCCTGCGGGTCTTCCATGCCCGATGACCATTTCTCAAGATACACTCCGGACTCAACCTGCGCAAACAGATCGGCCAGCGGCGTTGTGCCTGAAGCGAAAAACGTATTGCTCATGCGGGCGTACGCTTTGCGGCTGTAATCTTGTCGCCGCCCATTGGCCGAGCGCGGAAGGCCGAGTGCCATCGCCGAATACAGATCCGTGATGCCGCGCCGGAAGACGCCGTTCTCCACAATCTGCGTCGGCCTGGCCAGCAGCCCTTCGTCGTCGAAGAAATAGAAACCAAATCCGTCAGGCAGACTCGGATCATCGTAGATGCTGACCAACGGCGCGCCGACCACGCGATCGATGTAATGCGCCGCCCTGGCGCGCTCTTTCAAAAACATATCCGTTTCAACACCATGTCCGAACGACTCATGGCAAATGGTGCCGGTAACGCCGGGGGCTGTGATGATTGTGTATTCACCCGGCTCGATCCGTTCCGCGCGGGTGAGGGCGATGGCGTTATCCGTCAGCTGTTGTAATTCATCATCGCTGAAGACGAGCGCGTCCCAATCACCGGTGGCATGTTTGGTGGCAACATCGTAGCGCACGCCGTCCGGCCCGGCAACCATCACCATCACAATTAAATAGAGGCGCTGCACGCTCTGCGCCAGATCAGCCGATCGATTGCGAAACACGGCATACTCGGTCGCATCCAAATAGCGCACCCGCGCATTCACAATACGGGCATCGCGCCCGCGCAGCCGCTGTTGAAGATCGCGACAGCGATCCAGTTTCTCCGCAGTCGATAAGACACTGATTGGCGTGCTGAAATCGCCGCGCCGATCGGGGCCGGGATCGATCGAAACGCGATCGGCCAGCGTCAGGCCCTGCACCAGATCACGCGCGCCGCGCTCCACTGCCGATCGATCGAAGCCGCCGATCGCACGCTCATGCAGCGTCACACCGTCAAAGGCAGTCGCCACCGTGCCCGCCGAGGGCGGTGATTCAATCACCCGCTCTTCGCGATCGTCGATCTGAATTTGCAAACCCTGCTGGGCCGAGAGCAGAACTGCGCCATAAGACGCGTGTGATTCAACGCCTTCGACCATGGCTCCCAGTTCGCTCCGCAACGCCGACATGGCGGGAGGCAGCTGCAATTCTGGCATGGATTATCCTTTCACTAACGACATTGGGTTTTACCACTCAGGACGCTGATCGTGCGCTCGTCTTTGAGAAACGTCACGTTCAACGACAAGCCGCTGGAATCGCGCGTGCCGCTCACGCGCAGCGAACCCGAGCCTTTCGGCCCGGAGAGATCCGTGCTAAAGACACCGGATTCCTGATCGCCCGACGATTTGAAATTGTTTATCCACGCGAAGAAGGCCGGCGTGATGGGCGTACCCAGCAGCTGGACCACCGCCGAATTCTTCTGAGCTTCGGCTACGGCGCAGGTATACATCGGATTCGTTTTGATCGATAAGCCGAAAATATAGACCATGCCACCGATGAACAGAGCCAGGAAGAGGAGCGTGCCGAAACACCCGCAGCCGCCACATCCCGCTGCGCCGCGCCGCAATCGACGGGCCTGTTCCGGCGTCATCGATGGGCCGCCCTGCATCGGCACGTTGATCATGACCGGCAGCTGGCCCGGCCGTTCAACGTTGATGACGAACTCCGCTGCGGGACGTTCTGGCCTGGGCGGGCGCAGTTCCTCCGGCACAACGACCGTGTTGCCGCAGTATGGACATTGTACCGTTGTTTCAGGCCCCCCGCGATAGGGCAACGCCGCGCCGCACGAAGGACATTCGAAAGTCTTGGCCATCATCAACCTCGGTCAAGTGAGCTCGGATCTCAGCAGCAATTCTCAATTTGACCTGTCGTAATGGGCAGGCGACTCGAAGTCGCGCCCGCCTGGCGCGCCAGGCCATACCCAACGCTCCGCTGGAGCGTTGGTGGCCCGCCAGGTGCCACCGCATTGCG
>JADGQE010000197.1 GCA_017882055.1 Thermoflexales bacterium | reverse complement strand
ACCTCTTCGCCCGAACCCACCTTGCGGGGCCGCGCGATCGAACGCGCGTAATTCAAAGCCACTTCAGGATCAAAGTCCATGCGTCACTCTAAATGAAAAAGACCTCGCAAGCCACACGACCTGCGAGGTCCTCTCAAGCAATCTACTTCGCAACTTCGGCTGCCGCGTGATCGACGACGGTAACAAAACCACCAAACAACCGGTACTCGTCCATGCGGCACGAGTTGACCAGCTCGCCGTTCCAGTACGTCATATCAGGGCAGCTATCGCACATATCGGCCGTGCCATCAGCCATGATGTCGGGCGCCTGGATGATGCCGACGGTCTGCACGTAGATCGGACTGAACAGGCGCAGCGGATGGCGCACGATGTCGCCCAGATAGCGTTTGTAGGCCGCGCGCAACGTCTTGTCCAACGGCGAGAGCCAGAAAATCTTGCCGCCGACCCTGGCTTTGGACAGGTAAGCGAGATAGCGACCCGTGAACAGGTGATGGCCGGTCTGAGCCAACTCCATGGTCTTGGGGCCGACCGATCCATACATGCGGTGCTTGGTGCCCACCATCGCGCCGGTCAGCCACTTGATCGAATCGATCTTCCAGGTGCCGCCCAGATAACCCGCCGCGTCAAATTCGGGGACGTTCGCTTTGATGAGATCATGGACTTCATACGAAGTGATCGCCCGTTCCATCGGCGTCTCACTGGCGTAACTGAGATTGCGGGCATCGACGAGTCCATCGCCAACCTGGTAGGTCACTTCTTCTTCCAGCGGCGCGGTGCGGAAACAGATAAACACCATGCCATTGACCCGCTCGACGTTGCGCTGCGCCCAACGCACCATCTCCGGAATGTACTGCTCGGTCGAAGGATAAACCGTGCTGTTGAAGACGAGGTACAGGCCGCCGATTTCATGGATCATATCCGCGAAGTGCTGACGCAGCTCATTCGTCTCGGCTTCGTTCTTATCGCGCCACTGCGGGCGGCCCTGATTGCTGTCGATGTGAATGGTGAAGCCTGCCAGCCCGGCCTTCTTTAGTTCGACCAGCGTCGGCTTGTCCAACTTCACGGCATTGGTCAGCATGATGGGCTTGACGTCGTTCTGAGCCATGAAGGCGATCGCGTCCATGATCTGTGGATGCATCAACGGCTCGCCGCCCGCGATCGAGATGTTGTCAACCTTGCGCCAGCGCTTGAGGAACAAGACTTCTTCTTTGATCTGATCCAGTGTCTTGTGCCCGCTGATCTTCCGCCGGTAGCAGCCCAGACATTGGAGGTTGCAAATGTCGGTCACTTCCAACCAACCGATCGGGTTGTCATTCTTGGACCACGGTAACCGATAGATATTGCTTTTTTCGAGTGCCATCTAGTTATCTCCTTAAGAATATTTTTTTATTTTAATGCAAACACGACATCACCGGCCATACCGGGTTTGAGACGATGATCCGTGTTAAGCAACTTCACCTTCACGGCGAAGACGACATTAGCGCGATCCTCCTGCGCCTGCGTATCGCGTGATGAGAACTGCGCCTGCCGCGCAATGGCGGTCACTTCGCCTTCGAATGTTTCGGCCGGATAAGCGTCAGCGTAAACCTTCACTTTGTCGCCGAGACGCACACGCGGCAAATCGGTCTGCGGCACGTACACGACGAGCTTCACTTCGTCAAAATTCATAATGGACAGCAAAGCACTGCCAGGCTGAAGCGTCTCGCCGATCTGGGCCGAGCGTTGTGCGACAACGCCCGTCAGCGGCGCAGTCAGCGTGGCGCGCGAAAGATAAGACTGGGCCAGCTTCAACTGCGCTTGCGCCTGATGCAGCTGCGCTTCAGCCAGGGCGACATCTTCCAGAGCAGCGCCGGCTTTCAAATCGGCCAAACTCGCCGTCGCCACCGCCACATTCGCCAGTGTCAAACTGTAGGCACTGCGCGCACCGTTGACTTGCGATTGCAGGGCCACGGGCGCACGCCGCATCGCTTCCAACGCGGCTACTTGCGCCTTTGCGCCGTCGAGCTGAGCCTGTGCCGCCTCAAGGTTGCTCTGCGCAATCGCGATCTGCTTGTCGAGCGTGGCGTGCCGCGCTGTGTCGCTAGCGTAGAAGTCGCGCCAGTAACGCGCCTCGGCCAGGCGGCTTTGCATGACGACTACGTTTTGCTCGGCCAGCTTCACGCCCGAGCGAGCCGCATCGAGCTGCGCCACAATTTGCTGCGGATTATTGCGAATGGCCTGCGTGTTGGAATAAGTCGCGGCCGCGCCAGCGCGTTCGGCCAGGGTCTGATTCAACATCGCCTGCGCCGCATCGATCGCTTCTTGACGCGCACCGGCTTTAATTTGCGCCAGATTCGCTTCGGCCGCCTTGACTGCGGCTTGAGCCTGCTTGACCTGCACCGCTAACGCCGCAGCATCGAATTTCACCACAACCTGGCCCGCTTCAACGGCATCGCCTTCATCGACCGCAATACTCGTTACACGCCCGCCAACTTCGGCCACGATCGCGATCTGAGTGGCTTCGATCGAACCGGTCAAGCGCAGCATGTTCGGATCGTCAGGCGCAGATTGGCAGGCGGCAAGAAGAAACAAGACCAGCAGCGCAATGCGTAATGCGTAGTGCGTATTCCGTCTATCCACGCAATACGCAATACGCACTAGAGATACAAAACTATCCTTGGTCTTAATCCTTGTCGCTTGCATCCGGTTACTTCCCCAACTGCGCTTCGGCTTGCATGCCGGGTTTGAGGGCATGATCCGCATTGGCGATCTTGATCTTGACTGCATACACCAGCTTCACGCGATCGGACGGCGTGCGAACGCTGCGCGGCGTGTATTCCGCCTTGTCTGATATAAACACCAGCGTGCCGGGAAAGATTCGATCGGCAAACGCATCGACGCGCACATGGATCGATTGCCCCAACGCCACCTGGCCTAAATCGCTGCCGGGCACATAAATCGTCAGTGTCACCTGATCGAGATTCGCCAACGTCAACGCCGTGATACCGGGCGCAACCAGCTCGCCGGTCTGCACACTGCGCGCCACGATGATGCCGTTCGATGGCGCCGCGAGCGTGGCTTTGCCCAACTGCAGCTGCGCCGCTTCGAGTCCGGCCTGCGCCATATCCACCTGCGCCTGGGCCACGTCGATCTGATCCTGTGTCGCACCGGCTTTCAAGCCGGCGAGCGCCGCCTGCGCTTGAGCCACCACGGCTCCGGCCGATTGAACACGCGCCTCCGCCGCATCCACTGCGGCTTTAGCTTCCTGCGGATTCGAGCGCTGCGCGAGCAAATTATTGAGGGCAGAACGCGCTCCATTATACTCGACTTGAGCCGCTTCGACCGCAGCCTTGGCCTGTTCCCATTGATAGGGCACATCGTAATAAGTGGTGGGCAAATGCGGCCGATAAGGTGCGGGCACGCCGGCTAATTGATCCGCAACCTCGCCGTAATCTTTCCACGCCTGCTCGGCAATATCACGCTGCAACAAGGCCGCGTCGAGCTGCTTCTGAGTCACTGTGACTTGCGCGCGTGCCGCCGCAATCTGAAGATCGAGCATCTGCGGATTGTCGCGCATGGCCTGCGCATCGAGCCACGCTTGCTGCGCGGCATCACGCGCAGTCTGAGCCAAAGTCAATTGCGCTTCAGCCTTTACGATCGCTTCGCGCCGCGCGCCGGCTTTGGCCTTCGCCAACGTCGCCTGCGCTTCTTCAAGTTTGCCGCGCGCCAGATCGACTTGCGCCGACAAGATGTCCTCGTCGAGATGCAGCAGCACATTGCCCGCCCTGACTTCGTCGCCTTCGTCCACAAGCAATTGCTGGACACGGCCCGCGATTTCCGGCGCGATCAACACCTCGTCGGCTTCGATGAAGCCCGAAGTGTCCCAGGTACTATCGGTTGCGGCGATGCTAGCACAGCCCGTTAGCAGAGCAACAAACAGAAGGAGCCATCCGGTTCTTAACTTCATAACGTATCTCGTAGTTGTTTACCGTGCTGGGTACACGAACACATGCGGTGCAGTGCTCCCGTCACACGAATTGCACGAAAACTGCTCTAAGCAATTTTACATTCGTGATATTCGTGTCATTCGTGTACAGGGTTCTAGGTCAACGAATGCACGACAAGAACACATCTTCCAATGACGGCGCGATCACGTCAAGCGGCTCAGCCTGGACACCGCCCGATCGCAGCACCACCGCGATCGAGTCCATCACCGCTTGCGCATCCTTCGCCACGACATGGATCTGCGCGCCATACAAGGCCACATCGTCGACCGCCAGCCGGCCATCGGCGCGAGCCAGTTTGAGCAGGCGCATCGCTTCGGGCGGATTATCGGGCGAGATTTCGATCACCTGCCCCGCCATCAACGTCACCTTGAGATCGGCGGGCGACCCCTGCGCGACGATCTTTCCGGCATGAATAAAGGCCAGTTCCTGGCAATGCTCGGCTTCGTCCATGTAATGCGTCGTCACGAAAATCGTCGTGCCGCCATGCGCCAGGCGATACAGCAATTCCCAGAAGGCGCGGCGGCTGACCGGGTCGACACCGGCGGTCGGCTCGTCGAGAAAGACCAGTTCCGGCTCGTGCATGATGGCCGCGCCGAGCGCCAATCGCTGTCGCCAACCACCCGAGAGTTCGCGCCCGCGCATTCGATCGCGGCCAACCAGATCGGCCATTTCCAAAACGAACTGCATGCGCGCGCGCAACCGATCACGATTGAGGCCATACGTCCGACCGTAGAAACGCAAGTTCTCGGCGACGGTCAGATCGTCATACAGGCTGAAGCGCTGGCTCATGTAGCCGATGCGCTGCTTCACATCGCGCGGCTGATGCGCCACTTCGTAACCCAGCACCCTGGCGCTGCCCGAGGTCGGCGCAAGCAGGCCAAGCAGCACGCGCATCGTCGTCGTCTTACCCGCGCCGTTGGGACCGAGGAAACCAAAGATGCTGCCACGCGGCACACGGAACGTCACACCGTTCACTGCGGTGAAATGGCCGAAGCGTTTGGTGAGATTTTGAGTTTCAATGGCGAACGGACTAATAGCAGACAATGGTTCTTACTCTATATTGCGTATTGCGTATTCCGTATTGCGTGCGATAGCCCCCGTAGCGAAGCGGAGCGGGGTTCCGTATTGCATTCACTGCGCACGCTGGATGGCGTAAACGCTGCGACAGCCGGTGGTGACGATCAAGGTATCACCTGCCACGCCTAAGCCGCCGACCAAGTCGCGCCATTCTTTAGCATCGGTGTCTTTCCAATACCAGAGCGGCACTTTCAAAGCGACGCCCAGTTGCGTGCCGTCGGCCTCCGAATAGGCCCTGACGGTGCCATCCCCAAAGAATCCATAGACCAAGCCATTCACGACGATGGGTCGAGACATCGCTTGCGTGCCCGGCAATGGAACACGCCACACCGTTCTGCCCGTTTGCAGATCGAGTCTTAATAAAGCGTTTTGCCCATCAAAAAGGTAAACCGAATCAGAAGTTGCAATCATGGAAGGAAGATTATCCCAGTAAGCATTCGATCCCAAGTTTACGAAACTACTTACCCCCGCACGCCAGATCGGTGAGAATGTTTGCAAATCAATAGCCTCAACGTCGTTCCCACGGCCGACAGCCACTTGCCCTGCGACGATCACACCTCCAAAATCGGGCGCTAGTCCCATTGTCATCGATGTGACGAGTGTGCCACTGAGTGAATCATATTTAGAAGCGTATCGGTCGTTTCCAAAGTAGTATAGCCAATGGCCTTCCGTGAACAGACCTATGGGACTCCATGTATCCCAATAGTTTGTCCATCGAGTTTGCTCTGAGGGCAAATCGACCCGCCGCATAAAAGAGAATGTATATCGGTCGAAAAGCGCTTCGTCTGAGATCGCGGTTACCATAGCATCTGACAAGACGCCACTATCGTAGACGACCTGACCGGATTGTCGGTCGACTACCACTTCATACTGCACTGGGTTGGGAGTGCCCAGTTGATCCGGTTTGAGATACTGAAGAACGAATAACCAATATTTTTGGCTTGCCTGTGCACTGATCACTCTTCGAGACACAAACTGAACCGGCTGTTGGGCATCCACGATTTTCCATTGGATGATTCCAGACTGCGGATCAATGACCAGCGCGGTATCCTTCATGTTGTACGGATCTGGATCAGATCTTTCG
Organism: Thermoflexales bacterium; assembly: GCA_017882055.1. Classification (GTDB taxonomy): domain Bacteria; phylum Chloroflexota; class Anaerolineae; order Fen-1058; family Fen-1058; genus JADGQE01. Next base: position 1,192 of record JADGQE010000197.1, on the reverse strand, counting down.
ATAAACACAACTTGCGAGCCATCGACAACCGGCGGCCGCGCAATGGCATTATCAAACACCTTCTGCCACAACAGCTTCCAGCCAGCTGCAACGAGAGGCGCTTCAGTATCGCCTGTGCAATCCATACCCATCGGCTTGAGCGCAGCCTGCACCGACAGCGGCGCTGGCGTTTGAGGCGATTCGATGTGTGGCGTGGAAACAGGTGTTGTTAATAGCACGCTCGTATTTGAGCAAGCCACCAATCCAACGCACAAGATCACGACACGCATTACGCAACACGCAATACGCATTATCCTCCCTGCCTCTTGCCGATCAGCGAAATAAACGCCTCCTCCATACGCGGATGAATCACGCGCGCGCCGTTGACCTTCACCCCGATCGCTTCCAATGCAGATTGCAGTCGCGGCAAACTGGCTGCGGCATCGTCGACGAACACGTGCAGCAAATCACCGTAGACTTGCACTTCGAGCACGTCGGGCTGAGTGCTCAACGCCGCCTGCGCGGCCTCAAGCGAATCAAACCGTAGTTCAAGCACCTGCCCGCGCACCATCGACTTGATCGCGTTCGGCGTGCCGCATTCGATCAGCGCGCCTTTGAACAACAGCCCAATGCGATTGCAGCGCTCGGCTTCGTCCATGTACGGCGTGCTCACTACAATCGTCGTTTCGGCGATGTGCAGTTCCGTGAGAATGTCCCAGAACTCGCGGCGGCTGACGGGATCGACGCCCGTCGTCGGCTCGTCAAGCAGCAGCACATCGGGCCGATGGATCAGCGTGCAGGCTAAAGCGAGTTTCTTCTGCATGCCGCCCGATAGCTGCCCGGCCCGTCGATCGGTGAAGTCGGTGAGATGTGCGAAGCCTAATAGTTGATCGAGCCGGCGTTTGCGCTCATCGCCATGTACGCCAAAAATATCCGCAAAGAAATTGAGATTCTCCAGCACACTCAGATCGCCATACAGGCTGAAGCGCTGCGGCATGTAACCGACGTGCGCCCGGATCACTTCGGCTTGCCTGACACTGTCGTGCCCGACGACGATCACTCGGCCCGAGGTAGGCAGCATCACTGCCGCCATCAAGCGCAGCGCCGTCGTCTTGCCCGCGCCGTCCGGCCCGACCAGGCCGAAGATCTCGCCGCGCTCAATCGACAGATCCAGATCGCGCACCGCGAAGTTCTGCTTGAACTTGCGCGTCAA
>JADGQE010000196.1 GCA_017882055.1 Thermoflexales bacterium | reverse complement strand
CATTTGGACATCGCCCGAATATGTGCGAGAATACTAACAGAGTCAGTGCAATTTGGAGGAAATAGTTTGAGCAATTTGCAGTTCTATCAGCAGCGGCTCAGTGAAGCGGCCCTGACTGATTTTGGAGCATCCGTGACCGGCGAATGGTTCCGGCCCGCACCCCGTCCGCGCACGATCGATGGACTGATCGAAGTGCCGCTGCTGCCGATGCGCGAAACCGTGCTGTTCCCGCATATGGTCGCGCCGCTGTTCGTCGGCCGCGATCGTTCGATGAAAGCCATCGAAGCCGCGCAGGCCAACAATGAGCCGTTGATCGTCGTGGCTCAGCGCGACGTCGAGAACGAAGACCCGCGTCCCGAGGATCTGTATCTGATCGGCACGGAAGTACTGATTGGACGATCACTGCGAATGCCCGACGGCACGACCAGTGTCTTGACACAGGGCCAACGCCGCGCCGAGATCGTCGAGTTCGTCAAGACCGAACCGTACTTCCGCGTGCGCGCCCGCGTCCTCGGGGACCCCACGGCCAAACCGCCCGCGACCGAAGCCTTGATGCGCGCGGTGCTGGCGTTGTTCGAGAAAGTCACGCACCTCAATCGGGCCTTGCCCGAAGACGCTTACGTGTATGCGATGAACATCACTGAGCCGGGTTGGTTGGCCGATCTGGTGGCCTCGACCATCGATCTGGCTGTGGCCGTTCGACAGGAAATCTTGGAGATTCTCGATCCGACTTCGCGCTTGCAGCGCTTGTCGATTCTGCTGGCCAAAGAACTCGACGTGTTGGAACTGGAAGATCAAATCCACACGCGCGTCCAGAGCGAGGTCGATCGCGGCCAACGTGAGTTTTACCTGCGCGAGCAAATGAAGGCGATTCAGACGGAACTGGGTGAAAACGATCCGGCCACGCAGGAGCTCAACGAACTGCGTGAAAAGATCGCAGCCAAAAACCTGCCGGCTGAAGCCAAAGCGAAGGCCGAAAAGGAAATCGAGCGGCTCAGCCAGATGCCGCCGATGTCGCCCGAAGTCGGCATCATCCGCACCTATCTGGACTGGTTGATCGATCTGCCATGGACCGAAGCCTCGCCCGATAATCTCGACGTCGTTAACGCCGCCAGAGTTCTGGACGCGCAGCACTACGGACTGCCCAAAGCCAAAGAGCGCGCACTGGAATACATTGCTGTTCGAAAACTTGCGGCGAACGCCATGCGCAGCCCGATTCTGTGTTTCGTCGGCCCGCCCGGCACCGGCAAGACTTCACTGGGCAAATCCATCGCCGAGTCGCTGGGCCGCAAGTTCGTGCGCGTGAGCCTGGGCGGCATCCGCGACGAAGCCGAGATTCGCGGCCATCGCCGCACCTACATCGGGGCGATGCCCGGCCGCGTCATTCAGACCATGCGGCGCGCCGAGACGATCAATCCGCTGTTTATGCTCGACGAGATCGACAAGGTCGGCAACGACTTTCGGGGCGATCCCTCAGCCGCTTTGTTGGAGGCGCTCGATCCCGAGCAGAACTACGCTTTTAGCGATCATTATCTTGAAGTGCCGTATGACCTTTCTAAAGTCTTGTTCGTCACCACCGCCAACACGCTCGATCCGATTCCGCCTGCGCTGCGCGATCGCATGGAAGTGATCGAGTTCAGCGGCTACATCGAAGAAGAAAAGGTTTCGATTGCGAAAACGTTTTTGATTCCAAAGCAATTGAAGGAACACGGGCTGACGTCCGCGCACCTGCGCTTCAAAGACGAAGCGCTTCGCGGCATCATTCGCGAATACACCTACGAGGCCGGTGTGCGCAATCTCGATCGCGAGATCGCCAACGTCGCCCGCAAGACCGCGCGCAAAGTCGCGGAAAGCAAACGCTTCACCCATCAGATCACGCCGGCGCTGCTCGACAGGTTCCTTGGCCCCCCCAGGTATTCGTTCGGATTGGCCGAGGCCAAAGACGAAGTCGGCATGGCCACGGGCGTCGCCTGGACGGAAGCGGGCGGCGACATCCTGCCGATCGAAGTAGCCCTGCTCGATGGCAAAGGCAGTTTGATGTTGACCGGGCAATTAGGCGAAGTGATGCAAGAATCGATTCAGGCCGCGCTGTCGTATGCCCGATCGCGCGCGAAGCAGCTCAAGATCGAGCGCACCAACTTCGACAAGATCGACATTCACGTGCACGTGCCGGAGGGCGGCATTCCGAAAGACGGTCCTTCGGCCGGTATCACCGTCGCGACCGCGTTGATCTCGGCCTTTACGCATCGACCCGTGCGGCGCGAGGTCGGCATGACGGGCGAGATCACCTTGCGCGGCCGCGTCCTGCCGATCGGCGGCCTGAAAGAAAAAGTGATGGCGGCGCATCGCGCGGGACTGAAGACCATGATTGTGCCCAAGAAGAACGAAAAAGACATGGTCGAGATTCCCAAAAAGATCCTGAGCGATCTCAAGTTTATCCTGGTCGAGCACATGGATGAAGTGTTGAAGGAAGCCTTATTGCCCGTCAGTCACGGCACAAGACGTAAAACGCGAGGCAAGAAGCAGGCGGCAAGGAGACAAAAGGCAACTAGTTAACTGGTAATTGGGCAACTGGTGATCGGGCAACTGGTAACACTTGCACCGCACTGCGTGCGTTTGCAGTGCAGGTGTTGGGCGGCCAGTTGACTGGTGAACCAATCGACCAGTTGACCAGTTGACCAGTTCACCAATTGACCAAGCAACCCAATGACCAAATCATTTTACCAAGGAGAAATGAGTAATGGCTGATAAAGATCTTCTTAAACGTGTTCAGGAAGACGGTGTCAAATTTGTTTCACTGCAGTTCACTGATTTGCTCGGCGCAGTCAAGAGCGTGGATATTCCCGCGCACCGCCTGCCCACCGCGCTGGATCAAGGCGTGTGGTTTGACGGCTCATCCGTGGAAGGCTTCGCGCGCATCCAGGAAAGCGATATGCTGCTGCAGCTCGACACGAGCACGTATCAAATCCTGCCGTGGAGCGCGCCGGAACGCCGCCGCGCCCGCATCATCTGCGACATCTATGACACCGAAGGCAAGCCCTTCGAAGGCGATCCGCGCGGCATCCTGAAGAAGATGTTGGCTAAAGCTAAGTTGCTGGGTTACCAGTTCAATGTCGGGCCGGAACTCGAATTCTTTTTGCTGAAGCGCACCGACGGCGAGCGCGTCGAGGCAGTGCCGCACGACGTGGGCAGTTACTTTGATTTCTCAGCCAAAGACGAGGCGCAGCGTGTGCGCAGCGCCATCATCCTCGCGTTGGAGTCGATGGGGCTGGAAGTGGAGATGGGCCATCACGAAGTCGCGCTCGGCCAACACGAGATCGACTTCAAGTACGGCGACGCCTTGAAGACCGCCGACAACTCGATCACCTTCAAGTACGTCGTTAAAGCCGTCGCGGCCGAGCATGATCTATACGCCACGTTCATGCCCAAGCCGATCTTCGGCATCAACGGCTCGGGCATGCACACGCATCAAAGCCTGTTCTCGTTGGAGGGCAAGAATCTGTTCTTCGATCCCAATGATCCGATCAAGATCTCTGCGCTGGCCTATTCGTACATGACCGGACAACTCAAGCATGCGCGCGCGCTGGCGGCCATCGTCGCACCGACGGTCAACTCCTACAAACGGCTCGTGCCCGGTTACGAAGCACCCGTGTACGTCTGCTGGGCGCAGATGAACCGATCGGCCCTAATCCGAATTCCGCGCTACACCACCGGCAACGATCAGGCCACGCGGATCGAGCTGCGCTTCCCCGATCCATCCTGCAATCCGTATCTCGCTTTTGCGGCGATCCTTGCGGCCGGGCTGGATGGCATTGAGAAGAAGATGGTACCGCCACCTAACGTCAACAATGTCGATGTCTATCACTTCACGCCGGAAGAACTCAAAGAGCGCGGCATTGCGACGCTGCCTGGTACGTTAGAAGAAGCCCTCCACGAATTGGAGAAAGATGAAGTGGTGCGCAACGTTCTAGGCAAGCAGCTGTATGAAGACTATGTGCGCGTGAAGATGGGCGAATGGGATGAGTACCGCATCCGCGTGTCGCAATGGGAGTTAGAGCGATACCTGGAGACAGCGTAAACCTTGATGAGTGATGAGTGAAAGGTAGGGTTACTCATGACTCGTTATTCAATACACCAAGGGAGAATCCGATGGGGCTAATTGTTCATTTGCAACTCAAACCCGCCAAAGGCGCGCCGATGAGGCCGGCTTCCACCGTGGAAGCCATCGCCGATTACGGCTTGCGCGATGATGCCAATGCCGGTCGCGCCAAGCGACAGGTGTTGATCATCGAACGCGAAGCCCTCGACGAGTTCGGCCTACCGATCGGCGATGTGCGCGAGAACATCACCGTGCAAGGCATTCAACTGGCAGGCCTGCTGCCTGGCACACGCCTGAAGGTCGGCAGCGCTTTACTGGAAGCCACACTCGATTGCGCGCCCTGCCAGTTCATTGAAGACAAGCGGCCCGGCTTACGCGAGGCGATGAAAGGCAAACGCGGCACACTGTTCCGCGTGATCGAAGGCGGCGAGATCAACGTGGGCGACACGCTTCAAATCGCTGCCTGATGACCAAACCGTGATATAGTAAAGGGTGAAGAGGCGAGAATCTTCTTCACCCTTTATGGTTATCGTATCGGGTGACACCAGCATACAGGCTTTATCTCCAGCGCTACCCCAAGAGACTCCTTTGAACGCATTGCTTCGCCCGGACAATCTAAACGGTCTGACCTCTGCCGAAGTGACCGAGCGTGTGCGGCGCGGGCTAACCAACAAGTTTCAGCCGCGTTCCAGCCGCACCTACCGCGGAATCCTGCTCGACAACCTCATCAATGTTTTCAACGTGACGCTGTTTGTCCTGCTCCTCATTATGATCGCGTTGGGCGAATCAATAGATACGCTCTTCTCCGGCTCGACCGTGCTGCTTAACATCGTCATTGGACTGTTCCAGGAAATTCGCGCCAAACGCACCCTCGATCAACTGGCGGCGCTCGCCGCCGGCACCGTGCGTGTCAAGCGTGAGGGCAAAAACTTCGACCTACCGCTTGATCAAATTGTGCAGGATGATCTCATTGAAGTCACGCCGGGTGACAAGATCGTCGTGGACGGGCCGTGCGTGTGGCAAGACGCGTTGGAGGTGGACGAGAGCTTGATCACGGGTGAGTCCGATCCGATCGCCAAAGAGACGGGCGAGACACTCACCTCTGGATCTTTCATCACGGCCGGGCGGGCCTTCATGCGCGCGGAGAAGATCGGCGCAGAGTCGTTTGCTAATCAGCTCAACCGCACCGCCAAAAACTTTAAGTTGATCCCGACACCGATCCAGCTAAAGATCAGCGCCATCGTGACGATCTCGGTGGTGGGCATGGCCGTGTTCGGGCCGCTGCTGTTGATTGCCGGAGAGACGTTGCGCATACCGTTCAGGGATACCGTCCGTAATGTCGTCGTGCTGGTGACGACATTTGTGCCGCAGGGCCTGGTGTTGGCGACCACGCTGGCCTTATCTTTCGGCGCAATTCGCATCAGCCGCCAAAGGACGCTGGTGCAGCGCATTAACGCCGTTGAATCGATGGCTAATGTGACCGTGCTGTGTTTCGACAAGACCGGCACACTGACCCAAAACAAACTCTCCGTCGTCGATCTGCTCCCGCTCGGTTCCTATACCATCGCCTACGCCAAGAGGCTGCTCGCTCAGTACATCAGCACGCTGGCGACCCAAAATAAAACAGCCAGTGCCATCGAAGACTATGTCGGCCGATCGAGCGGCGGCCCCGCGAAAGTCTCGGAACTTTCGTTTACATCAACCCGCAAATGGGGCGCATCGACCTTTGCCGATGGCGTTACCCTGTTCCTCGGCGCGCCCGAAATTCTGATCGAGGACCGAGACGTGCGTTGGCAAGCGAACCAACTCGCCACTCAGGGCTTGCGCGTGCTGGCCTTTGTGGTTTCGGAGGCGGCCCCGATCGATGGACAACTGCCCGCCGAGTGTGCTCCCATCGCCTTGATCGCTGTGCGCGACATGCCGCGCGAAGACATCCAGGCGACCCTGCAAGCCTTTACCGATCGCGGGGTAAAACTGAAAGTGATCTCCGGCGACAGCGCCGAGACGGTGGGCGCCATCGCCCGCACGGCCGGACTGGATGTGACCCACACGGTGACTGGTGCGGAACTCGAAGCGATGAATTCAGCCGAGTTTGCCGAAGCCGTCAAAAGTGCCGGTATCTTTGCCCGCGTCACACCGGAAACCAAACGCAAGATCGTTTTGGCTTTGACGCAACAGGGTGAATACGTCGCCATGGTAGGCGACGGTGTCAACGACGTACCGGCGCTCAAAGCCGCGCGTTTGGGTATCGCCATGAACGACGGCGCCCAGATTGCCAAAGACGTCGCGGACTTAGTGCTGCTCAACAACGCCCTCACCACCTTGCCGCTGGCACTGGCCGAAGGCCACAAAACGACGCAGAAGATCTACGCGACGGTCAAGATCTTTCTAACGCGCAACCTTTACTTGATTTTGTTGTTCATCATGGCCGGCTTCATGGGCTTGCCTTTTCCGGGACACGTGCGTCAAATCAGTTGGAGTGCCATTGTAACCACTGGGCTGCCAGCGACACTCATCGCCTTAGAATTAACACGCCCGCATGCCATTCACAGTTTTCAGCGGAATGTGCTGGGTTATATTGTCTCCGCCGGACTGATTGGCGCTATTGCGACCACGCTGGCCTACGTGGCCTCTTATCTGATCTCCGAGCGGAATGTGGTGCTGGCGCGGGCGATGCTTACCCTGACGGCGACGATCTACGGCACGCTGGTTTTTTGGGATGTACATGGTATCATCCTATTCGAGCCGACCACCTTCAAGCAACATCCAAGAGAGGCATTGATAGGACTGGGTCTGGCGATCGTTGCCGTTGGTGTGCCCAGAATGTATCCGGAGATCTTTGAGATTCCACTAATTCCGCTGCCGTACTGGATAGGGTTGGCGCTCCTGTTGATCATCACGGCCTACACCCTATGGCGATCGACCTTTGAGCAAACCAAGTTGCTCGCGCCCTTCAGGACATTGATTACGAAGTGAAACGGGCGGCGAAATGCGCCAGGCATATTCCCTTACACCGTGCACGGTATGCGATAAGGAACGCGATGACCATCTACGACATCTCACTCACCCTCTCAAACGCTTTGCCCGTCTGGCCGGGCGACCCGCCGATCAATCTTTACCGCGTGCTCGATATGAGTCAGGGCGATCTCTATACCGTGTCGCGCCTCGAATGTGGCGTACACACCGGCACGCATCTCGATGCGCCCCTGCACTTTATTCGCGATGGCGGCGGTGTCGATACGCTGGATCTGAATGT
>JADGQE010000195.1 GCA_017882055.1 Thermoflexales bacterium | reverse complement strand
CCGGCGTTGAAGAACGGCGTCAGATGTTGAACCAGAATGTGCTCAAGGAGCGTGCCGCTGTAGATCGCGCCGGACGATGTGCGCAGCCGGGTGCCCTGAGCCAATTGCCATTCACCGTCGGTGCCGCGCGCCCGATCGATGTGCTGATCCTTGAAATACGTTTGCTCTTTCAGCAAGAACTTCAAGTCGCCGCTCTGATCGATATACAGGCGCGTCGTCAGAAACGGCCACGCACCGTGATCCATCCAGATGCGCGGAATGTTGTTACGATCGGCGCTGAACTGGCCCGGCTGCGAGCCGATGATGGTGGCGTTGCTGCCGTCGATCCGGACTCCGGCAAAATTCGCTAACAGCAGGTTGCCCACGCGATCCGGCTCCATGAGCAGCAGCGCCAAACAGTCCTGCCACAAATCACGCCAGCCGCGGCCGCCGCGGCCGTAATCGTGATAAGGCAAAAACGAGTTGCCATACAATCGGCGCAGAATGGGTTGAACGGCCACCCACTTCAGCCAGCGATTGTGTTGAGGATCGGCCGTGCTGAATTTGAGCGTCGCCAACTGCGCCTGCCAGTGATCGCCATTGCGCTTGAACCAGTCCTCGAAACGCGCCTGGCTGCCGTAGGTCTTCACCAAATGATCGACGGTCTCGCCTTCACGTATCACCGCCATGACGATCACGTATGCTTTGGATTGACCGGGTCGCAGCTGAATCGTCTTGAAGCGCAGCGCGCCGATCGCTTCGTAACCCGCCCACGCATGCGGCGCAGTGTGGCCGATCGTCGTTGGCCTGACCACGAACTCCGGCCAATCGAGGCTGCCGCCTTCGCCGATAAATTCTTCGACGAGCGGGCAGAAGTCTTGCGGTGCGGCACCATCCTCTTCGGCCCCCAGCGCAGCATAAGTGACGGTGTTGATGTTGTGTCCGCGTTCGTCAAACGACAGCGTCGGGCAGACGAGCACGCCGTATGCATCGAGCGAGATGCGATGCAGCAGCGACGTCACGTGCCGGTGATCGCGCAGGCTGTCAGCCGATCGGCCATACACCGGGATCGCGGCCACCGGCGTGATCGTCAACGCGTGATCGGTTATGTTGGTCAGCGTGACCTTCATCAATTCAACCTGATCATCGCCCGGCGGCACGAAGTTGGTGATCTCGGCACGCAGACCCAGCAACGGCGCTTCGCGCGTGAGGGTGTGCCACAAGAAACCCGCGCGCAGGTGAACCGGCTCATCGTTCTCGGTAAAGCGCTGCGCGATCTGCGCGGCCGAATTGCCCGTTGCCGACCACGCGCCCTTGCCTTCAACCTGCACCCAGAAATTGCGCGCTGCCCGGCTGTTGTGCAAGTCTTCGACTGAAACGGGCGCGGTCAAAAAATGATTCTGATCGGTCTTGCTGTCGCCGTGCAGCGTCGGTGTAATCACGGACATCAAGCCGGCTTCGTTGACGAGGGGAAAATAGAGATAGCTGGTGCGATGCGGCTGATTCAGCTCAAACGTGCCGGCGTCATCAAGAAATTGCCAGCCGTCCACAGGCCGATGGTCATCCATGATTTGTCTTATTGCCCAACACGACGTTGATCGTCTTAATCAAGCCTGCCCGCACCCTGGCGGCATGGGGTGCACCGATGATTGAGCCGGCTAATTCGACGAGGCTGCCATCGTCGGCTTTAAGCACGATCTTGCGCGGCTCAACGCCATCGTCGCCAAAAGTTGAGCGCCGCTCGCGATTGTGATAAATCACAGTGCAGTGGCCCAGGAAATTGAAAGTGACCAGCCCGTCATCGTCGAAAAGCCAACCGGGTAGAGTCGGCTGCAACTTCAAACACAGTTGATTGTCTTGCATGAAGAACGGCTGGCGGCCAGCCATCATCTCTTGCCACATGCTCAAGAATTCAGCCGTGGAGCCGCTCAGTCGCGCGACGAAGCCGCGTCCGTGCAGTGATTCGTCGGGATGCGCGCTGCTCACGATAAAAGAAGAATTCTCCAACGGGCTGCGGCCATACACGGCCGGATCGAGAAATGGCGGCAGTGCGGCTCGCATATCGGCGAAGAATTCGCTAGTTAGCCCGGTGCGCAGCACTTCGAGCAAATACTTGAATTCCATGTGCAGCCAGATCGACTCGTTTTCGAGCCAACCGGGGGTGAAGGCCCGCGCGCGTCCAATTTCAAGCGGCTGATCTTTCAAAGACGCGTTGACTTTGTACATCTGCAACTTTTGATCAAACAGGCCGCTGGCTCTCACTTGCCGATACACACGTTGAGCGACTGCGGGATCGGTCACGATCTTCAAGTAACGGGCCGGACCTTCCAGAAACAACGGCAGCAGGGTCGGCTTAAAGCGCCTGGCTTTGACGAATGGCCGGTCTTTGGCATCGAGCCGGGGCTGACCGCTGGCGTCGCGCAGAAGTTCGTACTCTTCAACGGTCCACGTGAAATAGGTCGGCGGCAGTCCGCCATTCATATCCAGGGCGCGATCGATGCCGGCTTGAACCTTGCGCTGCATCGCGGCCAAGTCGCGATCCATTTCATTCAAATCGATCGCGATTTCCTGCCCATCGAAGGCCAGGCGAATTCTCGCGCGATAAGTCTCACGCTCGCCGGCGACAGTGTCCCAATAGACATAGTCCCGATCCGGCTCAGCCGAAGCCGTGTAGGCTTCCAGATGGCGCAGAACTTGCCTGAGGAAGTCGTGGACTTCTACGGGCAGGCGGATCGCACGGTCGCCTACCTCGCGCGCCGCTTCACGCATAAAGGTGAGCAGGCGATACAGTTCAAACGTCTCCGGCATCGACGAACCGAGCAAGGCCGGCAGGCCGTTCAGCGCATCATACCAGCCGGGTTTTTCGGCTTCCATCTCGATGCCCATGCCCAACGGATCGAGTGTCGCGAACTTGTTGAGCACGAGGCTGACGAGTTTGGCAAACAAGGGGGTGCGATACACATCGCTCTGATCGCCGGCCATGCGCATACACTGTGGCAACTCCGCTCGCGCCGCGATGAGGGCCGCTTTCTCCGGGTCGGTGGCCACTGATCCATACTGCCGAACCCCGTCTTTGGCCAGCACATATTTTTCGGCGCGTGGCCGCACGCAAACCGCGTTGTCGTAGAAGGTAAAGATCGGCGATCTGAAAAGCAGCTGTTCCTTTCGATCGGGATAAACGGCCAGAAAACTTTCAATCAAATCGAGATTGTAAGTCCAGTGATCGATCCAGTAACCTTCGCCGTGAGTGGCCTCGAAACGTGGCCGGGCACAGCTCATGACGTGCGACAGGAATTCTTCGCGCGAGACTTTGAGCCGCAGCTGCTGATCATTGATCCATTTGAGTAATTGGCCGGGCGCAAAGGCGCGCTCGAAAAAGCGGCTGAGACCAGCGGGCTGCTCGACTCGATCGAGCAGCGCCGCCCGATCGGCCGGCGCGACAAAGAAGCGGCTGCCTTCGATCACCAGTGGATTGTAGCCATCGGCCTGAATCAAGTTCATGAAGGCGATGACATCCGCATCTTCGACGCACGGATTAAGCAGCACATCGCTGCGCCGGTTCTGGTTGACGTCGCGATAGTTGCCGTTGCCCTGTGAATAAAACTCGGCGGCTTGAAAGAAGGCATTGTAATCGCGTTCGAGATCGCCGTGCTTGCGCGAGTAAATGTGATAGACGTGCGATCGGCTTTCGCTGCCGAGCAGTACCGGCCAGCCGCCGCGCATGACGTTATCCAGTAGGGTCTGGCGGCAGTACGCATCGAAGCGCGTCGAACTCGTGCGGGTTGCCACGACCTCCGTCAAGGCCTCGCTGAGGGCGTTGGCTTCACGCCGTTTGTTCGGCACATAATCGGCCTGCATCAGGCGGGCGCATTCCGCATTGACCAGCTCGACACTGCTCATATGGCCGATGATGACTGACAGCGTCAGCGATTGGCCGGGCGCGAGCGCCAGCGCTGTACCGAAGAAACCGCACGGCGTTTTACCGGCCGTGTTTTGCCGCTGTTGCAGCAGATCGCTCAGCGAATGCTGCCGGAAATGATCGGGGTAACTCAATGAGGTATTCTGCCCAAAGACCAGCGTTGCATCCACAATCGCGGGCAGGGGCTGCGGCCGATCGTTTTGCACGTAAGCCAAATAGAAATGCCCGGCTTCGACGCTTTCAACTTCAGCGGTGTCAATAATGCTCGAACGTACGCGGTAGAACGGGACGTTGTGTTCGCGGTTGAAAACGTCCATCCAGGCTTCAACCGTGCGATTGATTTCCTTCAACTGCGTATTGTTCACGCCATAGGGAATCACGATCGGCAGGCCGTCCAGCACTTCACCCGCAATCGATTGTGAGGCGATGTTGGTGATCGTCACCTGTCGAGCCAGCGCCGCAAAACTCTCATTGGGCACAATGAAATAAACGACGTTGACTTGCAGACCGGCTTCGACGTCGACTTCCTGCAACTCAAGTTCATTCGCCGCGATGTGCATCTGCTGCCGGCGCGCGCCCGATCGATCCGTGGCCGAGAACGGCTCGTAAGATTTGATCGCTGCACCTTGCTGAATCTTGATAAACGTCCTGAAGCCGGTCAGCGGCGTCAGTTGATACGCCTTATTGGCCGGCTGGAATTCCATCACGGGCTGGTCTTTGCTTTCGAGGCCGAAGCTGGCAATGGCCTGGCCCCGATTGACGTAGAAGGCCCACAGCGGGATGCCCAACGGACCGGCAATACCGGGCAGAAAACTGGCAAAGGGGCTGAGCGACGAGTAGTCGTCGATGACAAAACGCTGGCGTGCGTCAAACGAGTAGCTGCTCATTGAGTTTGATCGTTTCAATCCTGCAAGCCGATCGATCGCAACGCGCTATGCAAATCGTCGGGCGTAGGCAACGCGCCTTCAACTCGATGGATGTGCCAGGTTTCAACGTGCGTGACCGATTCGCCCGGATCCAATGAACACATCGGACCCAGTGATTCCAACTCGATGATGCCGTCGCTGCAATAGACTTCGGCGTTGCAATTTCGATCGGGATGCAGACGATCGGGTTGAAGTTGGAACTGCTTCACGAACAACACGCCGCGATTCAAATAGCCGATCCAGCCCTGGTGATTTAGACAGCCGATTTTACACGGCGGCAACTCGGCGCGCGCTGCCACATAGATGAAATCATCGGTAACCTTCAAGCGTGAATCCTGCCAGCGCGTGTAAGGCCACAGCGTCACCTGTCGATCCGGGAAAGAGTTTTCAGCCTTAGCCGGCTCGCCATTCGGCAGGCAGCTCTCAGCCTGGACTGGCTCACGATACGGCAGGACGGCCAAGCCGCCCAGGGGCATTACGGTGATAGCCCAGGGTGCCATGCAGACCGACTGTGCGCCCTCATTGCGCATTTCGTGGCTTAGCGTGACGCGCGATTCGTCGCTGCGCAGTTCGATCGAGATGCTCTTGCGAATGCCGTTGTTGGCTTCAACCGGCTGCAACAGCCGCAGTCCGTTCGGCATTTCCTCGATGGTTAATTCGCCCTCGTCGGCAGTATATGAGCGCGCCGTAGATTCGGGCGCCAGCCACAAGCGATGTCCGCCGCGCAAATAGTACTCGCCAGTCGGCGTCGGCCAATGAACATCCGGTATCTCGGCCAATAGATTCTCGTCCGAGCCGGCCAGCTTCAATCGGACGATGCGCAGCCCGCCTTCGAGCAGGCAGTCCAGTTGCAAATGCTGATTGCAAATACTGTGTGTCGGCAATCCAAAGAAATCAGAGTTCATGTGATCATCCCAAGGTGACTTCAACGTAATGCGTTTGTCCATCCGCAAAGGCCGGCGCGATCTTGCTGGCTGCGAGTACGCCATCGACTTTGACCGAGGCCACGCCTTTGTTGATATGATTGGGATTCTTGACTTCAATCACATAGGTGGCATTGCGGAACTGGCGCGTGACTTTGAAGCCGTCCCAATCTTTGGGAATGCACGGATCGATTTGCAGACCCTCATACGTCGGCCTAAGGCCCAGGATATATTTTGTTCCGGCTTGATACATCCATGACGCCGTGCCCGACAACCAACTATTGCGCGCCAATCCGAACTGCGCGTGTTCATCGCCGAGAATGTTTTGCGGATAGACATAGGGTTCGCACTCGTACTCGTCGATGCGATCGTTCTTAGCCGCCGGGTTGATTTGCTGATAGTATTCATAGGCGCGGTCACCGCGGCCGATGATCGTTTCGGCGATGATGGCCCATGGGTTGGTGTGCAGGAAAATGCCGCCGTTTTCTTTCGCGCCGGGCGGATAGCTGGTCACGCCGCCTTTCGCCGGATCGTAGCCGTTGAAGCCGGGCGTGCTGAGCTTGATGCCGTTGCGTGTGTTGAGATGCGTGTTGACGGCATCGAGTGCGCGGATGGCACGCTCGTCCGGCGCAAAACCCGAGATGACGCCCCAGGCTTGCGCGTTGATATGAATCTGGCCCTGCTCGTTCGTATGCGATCCGAGCGGTGTGCCGTCGGCATCAAAGTATTGCACATACCATGCGCCATCCCACGCACTCGCGTTGACACGCTGCGCCATATCGTCGTAGTAGGCAGTGTATTTCCCAACAGTGACTTCGTCTTCCAAATAGCGAGCCAGTTCGACCAATTCGGTCAGCGCTTTGCCATACAGATTGGCGCTGAACAACGACTCGGCACCTTTGGGCAGGTTGATCGTGTCGTTCCAATCAGCAAAGCCCAGCAGCGGCAGGCCATGCGCGCCAACGTCGCCATGCGTGAACTCAACGGCGCGCTGCAAGTGATCGAGCACAGTGCCGGACTCCAATGGCACTTCGCGCTTGTCTTTCTCGTAAAATGGAATCACTTCAGCCAGGAAGTCGAAGTCCCCAGTCTCTTTCAAGTAGGCAGTGACTGCGAGGACGATCCACAAGTGATCGTCACTGTAATAGTGCGGCCGATCTTCGCGTTCCAGCGATTCGCCTTCGCTGCCGACCATCGTCAGCGGATTGAACTGATGCAAGGCCGAGCCATTGCGTTTCTGCACGCTGAGCAGCTGCTTGATCAGAGCCTTGCCTTCCTGCGGGACGTGGCCGAGGATGCCCATCACATCCTGCGAGCTGTCGCGGAAGCCGATGCCGCGCGCGCCGTAGCCGAGTTGATACAAAGACAGGTAGCGTGACCACTGCTTGGTGATGTAACACTGGCGTGGATTATGGACGTTGAGCATTCGATTCAGGCTCTCGTCCGGCGTTTGCACCTGACACTTGTCCAGGTAAGCATTCCAAAAACCAGTGAGCGCGTTGAAGGCCGCGTCGACGGCTTCGGGCTGGCGGTATTCAGTGATCGACGGCTGGGCCGCGTCGAGACTGGCCGCCTGTCCGAGCTGCGTGATCAGCCGCCGCGTTTCACCG
>JADGQE010000194.1 GCA_017882055.1 Thermoflexales bacterium | reverse complement strand
TGGCCGTTGCCATCAGTCGGCTTCGATGGAACCGCCTTCGCGCCCATCTCCTGCTGAGAAGGACCGAACCCCAACTGGACGCTGATGCCATCCAGGCCCGTGATCCGGCCGATTTCGGCGATAGCTGCGTGCAGCACGGTCTCGAGATCGGTTGAGCGGTGTATCTTATCGGCCGCGCCCGCAATATCTTTGTCGCGCTGGGCAGCCCGTTGAGTCGCTTCGATCAGGCGCGCGTTTTCAGCGGATTGGGCGATGTGGCCGGCGATGCCGACGACGATCTTTTCCAGATCTTTGTTCCAGGTCTTGAGGGGCATTCGCAGCCGCAGCGCGCCAATGGATTGACCGCGCAGCAGGAGTGGCACGGTTACCCTGGCGTCTAATCCTTCGGCATCCGATTCAACTTTGATCTGACCGGTTAAGATGATCGGGTTGTTGGCCTCCAGCGGCGTCAGGCTGGATTCTCGGGCGGTGGTGGTCCAGATCACTTCTTCGCGTGATTTGTTGCGCAGATAGGTTCCCCACGCTTCGCCGGTCAGGCGGCGGTTGATCGCATCAAGTTCCTCAAGCGCCCGACGGGTTTCTTCAAACAGGCGCGCGTTCTCGGCTGCCACCGACAACTGATCGGCCAGTGTTTGAAAGACCAGCAGATCTTCCTGGCTGAAGGCAGCCGGCTGAGCGGATTGAATGCTGGCGGCCCCGATAGCGCGTCCGCGGCTGATCAGCGGCAGCGCGATTTCCGATCGGGTAGCTGGCAGCACTGGATTATTGAAGCGGATCGCCTCGTCACCGACGTCGAGTGCGATGCGGGCTTGCCGGTTGACAATGCACGAGCCGATCATCGACGAGCTGCCGATCTTGAGTTTGTGGCCGGCTTGCAGCATCTGCCGACCGGCTTCTCCGGTTCCAGCCCGCAGAACCGCCCACACCTTGGACTCATCGACCAGGAAGATGCCGACGTAATAGAGATCGAAGCGCTCACGCACCAGGTTGGCGGCCTGGGGCAACAGCTCGTCCAGCGATAGGATGGACTGAGTCACGCGCGAAACTTCCGCCACGGTCTGCAGTTGCACGGCGCGCTTCTGCTGCTCGGCTAACAATCGTTCACGTTCCATCTCGGCTAGTTTACGCTCAGTCGTGTCGATGCCAACACCCACCAGGCCAACTGCCTTACCCTCACTGTCCATCAAAGGTACTTTGGTGGTTAGTAACCAGCGTGTGCGGCCATCCGCTTCAACGTTTAGTTCTTCCTTATTCAGGAGCGGTTGACCAGACTGCATGATCGCCATGTCGTCGGCGTAGTAGGCGGCTGCCAGTTCGTGCGGGAAAAAGTCGAAGTCGTCCTTGCCAATCAATTCAGCCGGATCAGTTTTGCCCACATTGAGTGCCATTTGCCGATTGACAACGGTAAATCGAGCTTGAGTGTCTTTGATGTAGACGTAGTCCGGCAAGTGATCGATGAGGGTGCGCAACAGGTTGCGCTCACGGGCCAGGCTTTCTTCGGCGTGTTTGCGCTCGGTAATGTCTCTCGAAACGCCGAAGGTGCCGACGATGTTGTCGGCTTCGTCGCGCAGTGGAAGTTTGATCGTCATTACCCATCGATCGGGCTGATTAGGCCGCGTCTCTCTTTCTTCTTTCGTGAAGGGCTGACCGGTTCGAATGATCGTTTGCTCATCCTCGTAAGCCGGTCGGGCGTGTTCCTCGGTGAAAAAGTCGAAGTCTGTCTTGCCCACGGCCTGAGCAGGGTCGCTCAAGCCGAATGATTGGGCGTGGGCGTTGCTGATTCTAATGAAGCGGCTTTCACGATCTTTGAAGTAGATATAGTCGGGGACGTTTTCCAGGAGCGCACGCATAAGCGACTGTTCCCGAGACAGTGCTTCTTCGACCCGCTTGCGCTCGGTGATGTCGCGTCCAATGCCGACTAGTGCGACAACCTTGCCTTGACTGTCACGCACGGGTACTTTAGTGACGCTGTTCCATTTGGGTGTACCGGCTGCATCGACGTACGGCTCTTCCTTGTTCAGCAACGGCTGGCCGGAGCGCATGATAGCCTGTTCGTCCTCATAATAAGGTCGAGCCAGCTTTTCTTCGTAAAAATCAAAGTCAGTTTTGCCCAACAAACCTTCTGGCGTCGTGCCCATATTCTCGGCCACGGGTTTATTCGCCAGAATGAATCGGCTCTCAGTGTCTTTGACATAGATGTGATCGGGCACACTGTCGATGAGGGTGCGTAGCAGGTTGCGCTCGCGCGCCAATGCGTCCTCGGCCTGCTTGCGCTCGGTCACGTCGTAGAAGGCGGCCAACAAAGCCGGCCGTCCGGCAAACACGATCGGCTGCATGGAGAGCCAGACCCAGAAAGGAGTGCCGTCTGCTTTCTTGAGTTGGACTTCATAGTCTCGCAGCCCACCCTCTTGCTTCATCTTCTCTATCAGCACCAGACGATCGGCCGGGTTCATATAGTAGTCGGGTGTCTGGCGGCCGACGAGATCATCCGGCGGAAGCCCAAAGGTCTGGCCTACCTGGGCATTCGCAAATAGGGCCGTTCCGTTGGTTGGGTCGGTGATCAAGATTGGGACTGGAACGGTTTCGACGATGAGGTGTAGGCGCTCCTCCGAAGCCTGCGCTTGCTCGAATAAGCGGGTGTTGTTCACCGCGATCGCGGCCTGGTCGGCCAACCCGTTTAGCAGGCGGATCTCGTGATCGGTGATGACAGGGCGCTCGGCTCGATGGTAGCCCACTTCCAGCACACCGATCGTTTCATCGCGCAGCCGCAGAGGCACGAAAGCCCGTACCATCGCTGCATGACCTTCGCGCTCGAAGATCGCGCGGTCAAAGCGATCGTCCCAACCATCGATAACTTCCGTCTGGCCTTTACGGGCGATGTCCAGCAGAATATCGTTCTGCATATTCGCGATGGGGCGTACCAGGCCCCGCAGCCCCTGTGCCAGTCCGAGAGCGCGCACCGTTTGCACGGCGCCGGCCACTTGATCGATCAGGTTCAATTGCACGAAGGAGAATTTCATTTCTTCGGCCAGGACTATACACAACGTGTCCAGGACTTGATCCACGTCAAGCGTGCTGGAAACTTGCCGGACGACCCGATCCAGAATTTCCATTTCCTGCAACCGCGCTTCAGCTTGCTGCCGGGCGGCCCTGGTTTGTTCAAACATGTGGCGGTTATCGATGACGACCGCGGTCTGCGCGGCGATTGATCGATAAGCTTGCTGCTCAGTGTGCGTAAACTCATGCGGCGACTGCCACGAAATAATGATGACGCCGATCCAGCGGTTGGCAATGGTCAAGGGCACGAAAGCCGTTGCCGCAATGTGGGCCTGTTGGAAGCCGCTGCGCAGTTGCGAATCGACCTGTGGATCGTGTGCAATGTCGCTGATGAAACTGGGCTCATGCGTTGAGGTGAGCCAGATTTGGGCGGATGAAAAATCGGTGAGCTGGAGGCGGGTGCCAATGGGCATGACGGGCGATCCCGCTCGGGCCCAGGTGGCCGAAAACTCCATCGATTCGGGTTGGCCATCCGTGTCATACGCGTCGAATCGCCAGATTTCGGCACTGCTCGCCTCGGTGGCCAGGCTGGGCGTGATGACGGCTTGCAGCACGTCTTCGATGGTAGCGGCGGTGTTGAGCTGCACGCCAATGTTGTAAAGCAGCTGCGCTTCAGTGAGCGCCGTGTTGGTCCGTGCCAGCAATTGTTGATTGTACAGCGCCACCGTCATTTGATCGGCCAGCGTGCGGGTGACCACGCGGATATAGCGTTCAGGCAATTGAGTTAAGGGCTGTTGCCCGGCCAGGGTCAAGAAGCCCAGCGGTCGCTCGGGTGTGCTAAGAATGGCCGTGAGCGATCCACGCTGGCCCGACTCACGCATCGTCTGGCGGGTGGCTTCGGGCATGGCGCAATCTGGATCGTTGGCATCCGCGTAGAGACTGATCTGATCGGGGTCCTGTAGCAGCTGCTGCTTGAGCGCCGGATCGGCAATCGGTACGCCGTGCGCCGTGGGTTGTGAAATCCATTTCCCGCCAATCTGCATGCAGGCGTAAATGTCGACAGCCAGCGGCTGCCCCTGATAGTCCCGGCGCGTGATGAGCCGCATCGATACGCTGCTCATGCTCATCAAATCGGCCACGCGGATACTGGCCCCCAATATTTCTTCAGCGGACCGCGCCTTGCCAATGGCCTGGCTGGTGCGATAGAGGACATCCGTTTCGGACAGGGAGGCGCGGGTTTGCTCAAACAGGCGTCGGTTTTCCAGCACAATCGCGAGCTGCCCAACCAGAGTTGGGTAAGACTGCGCCTCATGTTCCGCGAAGCGATGCGGCTCTTCTCCAGCCAGGATGAGTGAGCCTATCTGCACGGTGCTGCTCTGCAACGGCAAGACGGCCATGGAGCGGATGCTCTGATTTTTGAAGAAGGATTTCACGGCCGAGTCAAGCCGCTCATCGGTCTGCAGATCGCTCATGAATACCGGTGTGCTGCTGATCAGCGGACTAATCGATGTGAGGGCTTCTCGGTTGAAGCGTGCGCCGATCGGCATGGGCGCGGCCCCTTGTCCGTTGTGCCAATTGGCCGGCGTGTATACGGCGACGACCTGGCCGTTGTTGTCGCGTTCGAACAGCATCAGCATCAGGCGGTTGATTCCGGGCGTGCGCAGCCCCTCGGCTACAATCGCCACCATTTCCTGGAGATCATTGGCCGCGGCCAATTTGCGGCTGGCGTTGTACATGAACTGAGTCTGAGCCAGGGCGGCCTCAGTTTCTTCAAACAGTCGGGCATTCTCAAGCGTGATGGCGATCTGATCGGCCATGGCTTGCAGCAGGGTCGTATTCTGCCTGTCGAAAGCGTTGCTCTGCCTGGATTGCACGTCCAGCGCGCCAAGGATGCGATCACCCACGATCAGCGGCAGGGCGATCTCCGAGCGCGTTTCCGGCAACAACGGATTGTTGAAACGCATGGCTTCTGTGCCGGTGTCGAGGGCGATGCGTGCCTGGCGCTGCCGAATGGCTGCGCCAACCATAGACTGTCCGCCGACTTCCAATTTATGGCCGCGCGCTTTGAGAGCGGCTCCCGTATCCTTTGGCCCGGCCGCTTCACTGAGTACCGCCCATTGGCCAGTGGGATCAACGGTGAAGATGGCGGCGTAATAGCAATCGAGCTGATCGATAATCAGATGGACGATCTGGTTGAGGAGCTGATCGGTATCGAGGATCGACGTGATCGCCCGGCCAATCTCAAGCGTGGCCTGCAGTTGGGCCGCGCGGCGATCCACATCGCGGCTCAGATCTTGCTGGAGCTGCTCATGTTCTTGCCGTGCCTGTTGTTCACGCAGGATCGCGATCTGTTCGAGAAAGGCGCCGGAAAAATCATTCAGCAGCGACAGGACCTGGATTCTATGATCAGGCTGCCCGCCCATTGCTTTCAAGGTGATCTGGGACAATGTTCGCAGCGCCGCGGCAGCCGGGCCGTAGGCCAGTCCGCGTTGAGCCAGTTGAAGCGCCGCAGCCTGAGCCGCATGGGTATCAGACGGGTTCTGCAAGAAATCGAACCAGGCCATGCCAATCTCCTGGGCCATTTCCGGTAGCAGGTTGGGCGAGGCTGAGGCACCGTGTTTTTTCAGCGCAGCCTTGATCTGGCCGGTGATTTTTTGGCGATGCGGCGCCAGAAGCGTATAGAGGTCAGGGTTATCCATCATCATTGTTCTCCGACTGACTACGCTGAACAGGTCGCGGGTCAGGACTTGGTCGCTGCCGCCAGTGGGTGGTCATGGCCGCCAAGTTGCTCGACGGGCGTGAAACCCAATTGAATGCCGATCTCGCTCAACGCAGTGATGCGGCTGAGTTCTTCGGCCGCGACGCGCAGCACGGCGTCGAGATCGGTCGGGCGGTGAATCCGATCGGCCGCTTCGGCCACAGCTCGATCGCGTTGGGCGGTGCGCTGAGCCACTTCGGCCAAGCGCTGATTCTCCAGCACCAGGCCCATTTGTTGCACAACCGCCTGAAGGATCGCGTGCTCGTCTGCGGTGAATGCCCGATGATCGGGCGTGTCTTGAAGCGAGATCGCACCAATCGGTTGGCCGTGCAGCTCGATCGGGATCTCGGCCAGCCGATTGCTCTGATCTTCTTTGGATGTTCCGGGCCGGTGATAGACGTAGGCCAATTCCTGTTCGCCGGTCTGGGCCTGCCACGCTTCACCCGTGAGCCGGCGATTTACAATGTTCAATTCGTCCAGGGTGTGCCGCTGTTGCTCCACCAGCGCGATGTTCTCAAGCGTGGTGGCTGCCTGAGCGGCCAACAGTTGAATGGAACTCTCGTCGTCCTGGTTGAACGCTTGAGCGGGCTGAGCACGCGTGATGCTTAACACGCCGGTGACGTTTTCCTGCCAGATGATGGGTGCAACGATGGCGACCTGGAGTGATGCGTCCGCGGCCGGGTCAGCCTGATCTGAGGCGTTATCCGTGCGCACGGTGAGGCCGGTGTTAAAGACACGCTCGACTAAGTCCTGGCCGAGCGTGCGGCTCTGCTTTGTCGCGGGTCGGGCACTCCGCGCGGCTTTCAGCACCAGCTGGCCTTCGAATTTGCTCCACAACTGAGCGCCATCTGCATTGAACAGTGAGCTGGCCAATTGAACGAGTTGCTCTTCCACCGCGGCTCGATCGGTTTGCCGGGTCAGTTCGAGGGTTGCCTGCAACAACCGGCTGGTTTGCTCGGCATGGACTTGCTCACGCTGATACTGCCCGGCATTGTTGATCGCTACCGCGATTTGATCGGCCATGCCCTGCAAGGAAGTGGCGTAATTTTCATCGAAGGCCGCCGACTTCGCGGATTGTACGTCGAGTGCGCCGATGACGCGATCGCCCACGAGCAGTGGCAAGGCGATCTCTGAACGCGAGTAGGGCAGCAGCGGATTGGCGAAGCGCACGGCATCAGCACCCACATCCAGCGCGATGCGCGACTTGCGTTGCCCGGTGGCGTAGCCCACCATCGATTGCCCGCCCACTTCCATCTTGTGGCCCTGCGCTTTCAGCAGCTGCCCGGCTTCGCCGGTCGCTTCGCGCAGGACGGCCCAGCGGCCGGATTCATCCACGATAAAAGCGGCTACGTAGTAGAACTTGAAGCGATCGCCGATCAGGTTGACCACTTCATGCAGCAGTTGATCTGTGTTGAGGATGGAGGATGCGGCGCGGCCGACATCGGCGCTGGCCTGCAGCTGCGCGGTGCGTACTTCGACGCGCGCTTCAAGGTCCGTTCGTTCTTGAACCAGCGCCTCGTGTACCTGTTGCTCGTATTGCTGTGCCGACGCAATCTCACGGAACAGAAAGATGAGCGCGATTTGTATCAGCAAACCTATGGCTCCGACAATGGCTCCGGAAG
>JADGQE010000193.1 GCA_017882055.1 Thermoflexales bacterium | reverse complement strand
ACGAAGTGGTCGAAGGCGCGTCGGCGAGCGGCCCCATCGCTCTGCCGCCGACCCAGGCGCCGCAACCGACTACGCAGCCGGCAACGAATCCAACACCGGGCGTGTCGCAAGCGACGCCACTCTTACCGAATAGTGGGCCGGCCAAGACGCCCGCCGCACCGACTCAATGCCTGGGCGCGACCATGGGCATGGTGGCAATGACACTGGTGGTGGCTGGTGTAGGACGCAAGAAAAGAGTGCGACGCTGATTCGCCTCTTGGGTGATACCCCGTAGCATGTGTAGAAAGGCCGGACACACTTCAGCTCAGATGACGAGCCTGCCACGTAGTAAGGTGGATCGGATGCAAATACGAGACCGCGATCGACACATATCGATCGCGGTCCTTGTTTGCGGGTTATGCTGACCAGAGGTAACTACTCAGCCTCCTGAGCGGAGCGCGGCGCGTAGTCGAAGGATGCGGGCTGAGTAGTTACCGCCAACGACCAATCTGGATGCCCGACAGAAGCGTTCGGGCATGCCGGCTAAGCAGTTACTCTCTTGCCCTTTTGCGCAAGGAGTTTGCGCTCAAAATCCACATTCAAATCGGAGGAAATACCCATGGCGAAGGCAGCAGTGACCGCACAGGAACGCTTGGAGAAGTTGATGGCTGGCGCGAAAGCCAATTCCGATGGCCCCGCGCTCAATAGTCAGCAGTTGCAGGGTTTTGTCGATGAACTCAACGATCTGGAAGCCGAATTGGGGCGAGCCAAGTTAGCCGTGGGCGCGGCCACGCAAGCGCGCAATGCCAAACTCAAAGAAGCGCTCGACGTCGCGGTCAAGGCCGAGTTAGCCGTTAAATCGCACTACGGCCCCAAGTCCCCCAAGGTCAAGGAATACGTTCTCTCGCAATCCCGACCGGCCAGGAAATCAAAGGGCGGGTAATTCCAGCGCGGCCTCGTTTCAATCAAAAACCCTGTGAGCGGCCCACGACTCGCAGGGTTTTCTCGATTCGTTCGATCTCTTGCCGGTTCAACCCATCCAGCCCGGTGATAATACACAAGTGCTCAAGTCGGCGTCGGCGCAGTGCAGTGTGCCCACTTGCTCAGCCGTCATTCCCGCTCGCAGATGCCGCATGCCTCTGGCGGCTGTTGTTGGCGGGAATCCAGTGGCCTTGCCGGTATGACTTGCCAACGGTCAATCTGGATGCCCGACACGCTGCGCAGGCGTTCGGCGCGAAGCGTGACGGCCGAGCAGTTACTTTATTTCATGCTTGAGCGGCCTCAATCAACTGCTCCATTTTAGGCACGATCTGGCTGGGCAGAAACGGCTTCAACCAATAGTCGTTGGCGCCGGCTTCGCGTGCCCGGGTGCGTCGCTCAGGATTGTCGAAGCCTGTGAATATGACGATCGGCACTTGCGCCAGCCCGGGCATTTCGCGCAGGCGTCGACAGAGCTCGATGCCGTCCATCTCCGGCATCGCAATATCCAGCAAGGCCAGATGGATGTCGTGCTCGGCGACAATGTCGAGCGCAGCCTGGCCGCATTCTACGCCGTAGACCGTCCACGCAGGCCGTTCGATTTGCAGGATCATCACCAGCATCTCGACCGTAACGTGTTCGTCGTCGACGATCAGGATCGCAATCGGTGTCATTTCAGCCCCGTAAGATCATTACTGCCAGGTTAGCGCTCTCCAACCGCGTCCTCGCGGTTGTTACCCCGTATGGGCTATGCTTTCAGCCCCGAAGGGCTATGCTTTCAGCCCCGTGATCTCATAAACCTCGACGGCTTCCGCGATGCCCTTGAGCTTCAATGCGGGCAAAGCCTGGGCCGCCACGCTGTCCTGTATTAAAGCATAGATCGCGGCGCTGATCAATATCTGATCGCCTTCCGCCGCGCCGCACAGCCGCGAAGCCAGATTGACGTGGCGGCCGATGGCCGTGTACTCATTGCGCCGCGCCGAGCCGAAATTACCCACCAGCGTATCGCCGGTATCGAGGCCGATGCCGATCGGCGGCAGCGACTCCCACTGCTGCATCAACTGCCGGTGCGCGGCCATCATGTCCAGCGCCGTCCGCACCGCGCGCAGCGCGTGATCGGGCTGGCGCTCGGGCGCGTTAAACAACACCATCACGCAGTCGCCGACGAATTTATCGATGGTGCCTTCGTAAGCCAGCGCCACTTCGGTCATGGCGCTCAGGTGCGCGTTGAGCATGCGCATCAAAACTTCCGGCGCGCTGTGCTCCGAGAGCGTCGTAAAGCCGCGGATGTCGGAAAACAAAATCGTCGCCGTTACGCGCTCGCCTTTGAGCAAATCACGATCGGGCATGCTCAACAGGCGCTGCATCACCTGCGGCCCGACTTTGCGGCCCAGCACCTCGCGATATTTCTGAATCTCCAACCGTTCGAAGATGGCCGTATCGATCTGGCTGCCGATGGCCCACAACAGCTGCCGATCGCCGCGCGTAAACGCGGGCCGCCCGTGCCGGTTGAGCACGCCGATGACGCCGATGACGTGATCCTTCAAGATCAGCGGGATACAGATCAGCGATCGGATACGGCCGGTCGTCAGACTGCGCGCGATCGGCCTGGCCTGCTCGATGGCTTCGTGCGCCGCCGAGTCAACGACCTGATAATGATCGACCGTGTTGAGCAAATCGTGATCGGTGGCGGCTTTCAGTTCCAGTTGGCGGCCGCTGCTATCGAACAACATGATAAAGCCGGATTCGGACGGAATGGTGCGGCACAACTCGGCCAGCACTGCGTTGAGCATCTCGTCAAACGGCAGACCCTGATCGCGGATGCGATCGATCCGGTAAATCGTCTGAATCTCGTGGCGTTCTTGCCGCAGATCGTGAACGGTGCGGGCGTGCAGCAGCGCCGAATCGAGCTGTGAGCAGGCGGCGTTGAGCAGCGTGTGATCGATTTCGCCAAAGGCCCGCACCTGATTGAACAGCAGCAGCGCCCCCAGCCGCTCACGCCCCGCGCGCAGCGGCGCGGCCAGGCAATGCAGCCAGCCGTGCGCCCGCAGGGTCTCGTCGATCTCAAGTGGCTGCGTAGCCGGCAGCGCGATCGCGTCTTGCACCGCGCGGCGCAGCGCTTCCTCGCCCGCTTGATCGAATGTGCTCAGCCGATCGATCAGCACCCGCACGCCGGGCTGCTGATCGTCGGAATCGATCACGCTCAGGAGACACGCATCCGCGCCA
Source organism: Thermoflexales bacterium (assembly GCA_017882055.1). GTDB lineage: Bacteria > Chloroflexota > Anaerolineae > Fen-1058 > Fen-1058 > JADGQE01. The sequence goes on along the minus strand of JADGQE010000193.1, from coordinate 4,199 downwards.
ATGACCCTGGCGATGCTTGACGCGGCGGCCGTCACCAGATCGCCTTCCTCCTCGGCCTCGTCGCGGATGCGATCGATCGTCAGCATCAGATCGATCTGTTTGCTTTGCACGGCCAGCTGCGCCTGGAGTGATTCAGATGTGGCGTCCATAGGCTTCCTCTATGAAAGGTGTCAGGTAACTACTCAGCCCGTTCAGTGTCATTCTCGCATGCTTTAGGCGGGAATCCAGTGACCCTACGGGAGCACTGCACCGCATGTGTCAGTGTGATTTGCCAACGGGCAATCTGGATGCCCGACACGCCCTGTCCGCGAAGCGGGGGCGCGCTAGGCGAAAGCACTCGGGCATGACGGCTGCGCGGTTACGATGTAAGTGCTCTTCATGCTGAATGCCGGTTAGTGGCTTATAGCGGCCAAAAGATTGGCAGCGTGATCAACATCACGATATAACAAACCGCCGTTAATGGCAAGCCCACTTTGACGAAATCGCGTGGCGTATAACCCGCCGGGCCCATGATCAGCAAATTGACCGGATGCGCCAGCGGCGTCAGAAATGCCGTCGAGCAGGCCAGCGCCGCGGCCATGGCAAAAGCGTAAGGATTGGCCTGCAGCTGCACGGCGGCACTCAATGCAATCGGCGTGATGATGACGGCCGTGGCCTGCCCGGAAAGAAATTGGGTCAGCCCCATTGCCAGTAAGTATACACCCGCCAGCAGCACGAGCGGACCGAAGCCGCCCAGCGTCTGAATCAGCCCGAATCCCAGCCAGGTAGCCGCGCCGCTGTTGGACAACGCCGTTCCCAGCGGCAGCATACCCGCGATCAAAAACACGGCCTTCCATTCGATCGCCTGATAAGCTTCGTCCATCGTCACGCAGCCGGTCAGCATCATCAGCACCGCCCCCGTGAAAGTCGCCTCGGCAATCGGCAGCCAACCCAGCGCCGCCGTCGCTAACGCCGCCAGCATAATCAGCGCCGCGATCGGCCCCTGGCGGGCTCGCGGCGACTCGACCGTTTCCGGCTGCAGCACGATGAAGTCCGGATCGGCCTGCAAGATTTGAGTCTTGTCGCGCGGTCCATACAGCAATAACGCATCGCCAAATTGCAGCGGCATCTCGCCCACGTCGGTGCGATACGGCCGCCCGCCACGCCACAAGGCCACCACCGTCAGCCCGATCTTCTGCCTGAAATGCAGCTGCTTCAGCGTTTGATCGACCACGCGTGCGCGCGGCGCGACTAACACCTCGATCAGCCCGACCCCATCGGACGACAGGCTGCTGTCCCATTCGGTGTCGAGTTCGATCGTCGTACCCAGCTCGGCCAGTTGAATCACACGCTCGCTGCGCCCGATAATGTGTAAGCGATCGCCGGAGTACAAGTGATCGTCGGGCCTGGGCATAAGCAGGGTGCGGCCGTTGCGGACGATCGCCAGGATGCTCAGGCCCAGCATCTCGCCGATGCGGCTGTCCGCGATCGACTTTCCGCAGAATGGCGAGGTCGGATTGAGGGTGACTTCGTACAGCCGATCTGGCAGACTGTACAAATCCGACAGCGCCGACTGCAGCTGGGTAACCCAGGCAAACTGATCGGTCGGCGATCGATCGGGCAGTAACCGGCGTCCGATCACCGCCATAAATAGAATTCCGGCCACCGCCATGCTGCCGCCAACCGGCAGGAAATCGAGTACGCTGAAGGGTTGATAACCGGCATCGCGCAGCCCGGCGTTGACCAGGATGCTGGCCGTCGTGAGCAGCGTCGCCATGCCGCCCAGCAAGGTGCCGTAGGACAACGGAATGAGCAATTTAGATGGGCGGATGTGCGTTTTGCGTGACAGGCCGATGATGGCGGGCAGCAAAACCGCGCCCGCGGCGATCGTATTCATGAACCATGAAAGCAATGCGCCGGCGATCATGACGACGATCGTCGCGCGGATGGGGCTGGATCCGCTCAGCCGCAGCAGCCGCTCACCCAGCCAGCGCGTGACGCCGGTTCGATAGAGACCATTCGTTAGAATGAAGATGGCGATGATGGTGATCACCGCCGATCGACTGAAGCCCGAGAAAATTTCGCCTGAGGTAATGACACCGCTCAAGCCGAGACTAATCATCACGAGCAGGGCGATCAGATCGGCGCGCAGGATGTTGCTCAGCAGTAGAACGATCGCAACCGCAAGAATAACTAATGTGATGGATGCATCAATCGTCATGGCAAGCCGATCAGTGAAAGTGGCAAGTCAGCTGGAATTGCCGCAATCATATTTTGGTCGTTTCTGGTAAACATCGTGAAGCCTCACTTTTAGGCCCAATAATAAACCTCATAGGGGGCTTGACACGTGTAGTATAATAAGTAAGTAACAGATGATATATATTATAGTATTTATATAAATTCACTTATGTAAATATAGTAGAATCTCTAATGGGATTCTAACTGCAATATGTCTCATCCTAAATTATAATAACACAGGTGGGGGAAAGATGGGTAAGTCGATAGTCGTGAGAGCAGTTCAGCCTGCAGTGCGAGAGGAGATTGACGACATGGATCTTGAACTGATTGATGAGGTGGATGACGAGGACCTTGATCCAACCGAAGATGTCTTAGTGGATGAAGTGGAGTTAGTAGAAGATGTCGAAGTGCTTGACGAAGATATCGATTTAGCGGATGACGAATTAGAGTCCGAGCCGTTTCAGCTGGATTCGGGCGATTTTGATTCGGTGGCGCATTACTTCAAAGAATCGGCTCGCCATCGCTTGTTGTCCGCCGATCACGAACGCACGTTGACGCTGGCGGTTAAGCGCGGTCAGGTGGCAGCACGTAAAGTGGAACGTGCCAGTAAGCCGCCAGGCAAAGCGGAGCAGCGCAAACTTCAGGCCGATATCGATCAAGGTTATGTGGCGCGTGACGAGCTGGTGCGATCGAATGCGCGCCTGGTCATCAGCATTGCCAAGCGCTATCAGAACCTGGGCCTGCCGCTGATGGATTTGATTCAGGAAGGCAATATCGGGTTGCTGCGTGCCATCGATCGGTTTGAGCCGGCGCGCCGGCTGCGTCTTTCGACCTACGCGACGTGGTGGGTGCGGCAGGCGATCAATCGCGCCGTCGCCAATCAGGGCCGCGCGATCCGGTTGCCCGCCTACTTGCAGGATCGCTTGCACAAGATGCATCGCATCTCGCAGGCACTGGAGCAGTCGTTGGGCCGCACGCCGAACGATGACGAATTGGCTGACAGCCTGGAGGTGACACCGCTCGATATTCACACGATGCGCTTAGCCGCCGTGCCAGTGGTCTCGCTCGACGAGCCGATCGGCGAAGATGACGACGATCCGCCGCTGGCGCAGATCGAAGACACGGAAGTGGTACCGTTGGATGATCTGGTGGCGCGCCGTCTGCTGCGTGAAGCGATGGAGCGGGCCTTAGAAGAACTGCCCGCGCGCTATGCGATGATCGTGCGGATGCGCTACGGCATGGACGGTGATCGACCGCGCACGCTGGAAGATATCGCGCGCAAGTTGAATTTGAGCCGCGAGCGCGTGCGGCAGATCGAGCGGGATGCGTTTACGCGCTTGCGGATGCAGGATGAGATCCGTAAGCAAAAGCTGCCGGTGACGGCGTAACAAAACGGGAAAGGGCCTGGTTCCTTGAAGGAACCAGGCCCTTTTTGTTTCAGTTTGTAACTGCTCAGCCTGCGTCTGGGTCGATGAGGAAAAATTCTTCTGGGCGGCTAAATGCGTCATGAACGCCTGCACTTCAGGCACGCCCATGTCCTGGGGGTGGCGCTTGTTGTGAAATAGAATGAATTGACGAATCCAATACGTATACGTTTCCCCGGTGCGCGCTGAGTAATGCTTGACCTTGATAGCGTCGCTAACTTGCTCAAGGAGTTTTTTAGGTTTGGGCTGAGGCGATTCCATAAGAAGATCCTTTGAATGGCGAAAAAATAGCAACGGTTGTATACTGCGCCTGTGCGGGCAAGGTTATTCCGTATAAGACCCTGCACAGGCGTCATATACGGAAATTATACGCCTATTCCGCTAAATTAGCGTCTTATACGGAAAATGCACGCATAAGACGCCGTGCAGGGTGGTTATACGGAAAGTTTCCGTCTAATACATAGTTGAACTAAGCGCTTCGCGCAGCGATCCATTTCCCCGGTAAAACATCCTCGCGCGTTCTTCGCTTGATTGCTGGTCAGGGCTATACTTTCTGAA
>JADGQE010000011.1 GCA_017882055.1 Thermoflexales bacterium | reverse complement strand
GACACGAAGGCACGAGGTTTTACAAACTGGGCAAACGGATCGATCGGCCTCGGATTCTTGGTGTCTGCCCATGTCCGACGCGAAGCGTCGGTGGGCCGCTAGGCGTAGTGACTTGGTGGTAAAGACTGAGCCACTGACTGAGTAGTAACCCAGCCTGGCTCAACGACGAAATGTTGGCAAAGCGCTTGAATGGCCTCTCTATCTTGAGAGCTGGTTGTATATCGAGCAATGGCGAGGATGTGAGGCAGATGGCTCGATCGGTTTGGGCTGTTCACATACAGGTCGAAATCGGCCAGATATTCAGCCGCATATTCAGCCGCAAGTTGTGCCAGCTCGGTAATCGCTAATTCTTGTGTGTCGGCGGCCGTTGCCAGATCAATCTCAGGACAGTACGCCGTCCATTGATTGTCGGCGACAGTTATTTGGGCCGTGAGGCGCAGATCGAGATTCGCGATAGGCAGCATCGCAACCGGTTCGCGAGTTCCCACCTCGCTAACTTGATACACGACTTGCGCTTCTCGGACTTTCTTTTCTTGAGCCATCGCAGTACCTCACGAATGTGACTTCGGTTCTGTGTTTTCGGGTGCGGCCACAACCCGGACGGCTGGCATGGTTTGCGAACCGACCGTGATGCCCGCCAGATAAACATCGACCGTGTGGCTGTCACCCGCTACGCCACGCAGTGGCATTCTCGTCATGAGAATGCATTGTTAGCGATTAGGCCGCTTCGCGCAACTTCTCCGCTAACCAGAGGTTGATGAGAGTTTGGGAGGACAACCCTTGCGCTTTGGCGCGTTGAGCGACAGATTCGGCCAGATCCTTCTCGACCGGAATCAGATACACGCTTTGGCGCAAGTCAACCTCGAAGTGCGCCTCTTCGGTTTCAGCCCAGTAGTCGGCAAGGCTGTGGGTGTCCCAGAATTCTCCGGCAGCCTGCGGGCTGTCGAATTCTTCAGGGATAGGATCATGCGGTTTATCGTTGCTCATAATATCTTCGCTCCCGATTATCCATGTCACGCGCGCTGATCACCAGCGCAGCGTTTTGCGGTTTCTTGATGAAGAACACCGACACGCATCGGCCAGAATCGGTTTGACCGAATGCTCCATACACATCTTCGTCCTGAACGTGGCCTCGCGCAATTCGTCGATAGCGAGGCTGGTTAGCAAAAATCTCTTCGACTTCATCAGGTGCGACCTGATGTTTCCATTCCAGCTTGTCGACGATGTCGCGGAGCCAAATGACGCGAGTAATCCTCATGGTTGTATCTCACCATATTCACCAAGGCGCGTGAAGTTCCTGCCAGCAATTATACCTCGATTGTCTAGTGATCTGCCGGCCCGGGCGGCGGCGCGGCGGGGGGCGGCGTCAGCGGCAAGCCGAACCACGCTTCAAGGACCTGCCTCGCCAGCGGCGCAGCGTTGTATGATCCCTGACCGCCGTTTTCGAGGAACACGACGACGACAATCTGCGGATCTTCAAACGGCGCATACGCGGCGAACCACGCATGGGATACATCGTTGGGGCCGCCGGTCTCAGCCGTGCCAGTCTTACCCGCGACCGATTGCTTGAAGCCCTTGAACACAAAGCCGGCTGTGCCGCGCGGACTGACGATCACGCCGTGCAGCCCGTTTTGAATCGCTTTGAGGTTGTCGGGCGACACCGGTAGTTTGCCCATCACTTCGGGCTTGTAGTCTTCTTCCGGCGGCTCGTTGCTCGATCCGATCTTCTGAATGATCTCCGGTCGATAGAGTGTGCCGCCATTGGCGATGGCCGAGTACATCACAGCCAGCTGCAGCGGCGTGACTTGCACGTAGCCTTGACCGATCGCCATGTTGACGGTGTCGCCGGGCAGCCATGGCTCGCCTTGATCTTGGTTCTTCCATTTGGGATCAGGAATCAACCCCGGCACTTCGATGACGCCGGTGATGCCGGTCGTCGCGCCAAGTCCGAAGCCGTGCGCGAACTTGGGCAGGATGTCGGAGTCGATGTCGTCGAGCTTCTTGCCGACGGTATAGAAGACGACGTCGCACGAGGCGCTGAGTCCGGTTTGCAGATCGATGTTGCCGTGCCCGGTCGGGAGCCAGCAGACTTTGCGATAGGCGGTGCCCAATCCGGTCCAGTAACCCGGATCGAAGAACGGCGAGGTCGGTTTGTAGCCGCCTTCTTCCAGACCGGCCGCCATCGTCACCGGTTTGAAGGTTGAACCGGGCGGATAAGCGCCCTGCGTCGCCCGATTGAGAAACGATGTCTCGGTTGGCACATTGGTCACGTAGGGACTGACCAGCGCGTTCGGGTTGAATGACGGATAACTCGACATCGCCAGCACCTGGCCGGTTTTGGGATCGAGGGCGACGATCGCGCCTTTGTGGCCAAAGAGGATCGAATCGGTGGCTGCCTGCAATTTCTGATTGATAGTGGTGTAGAGACTGCGGCTCGGCACGGCGGGCTTGTCGCTGATGATGCTAACCACCTGGCCTTTGCCGCTCAGCAGCGACAACTTTCCGCCGTGTGTGCCGGCCAGATAAGGCTCGCCCCAGTCTTCGAGGCCGCTGGTACCCACCCACTCGTCGCCGCGATAGCCGCGATCTTTCCAGACTTGCAGGTTTTCGGGACTGATCAAACTGACGGTGCCGATGGCGTGCGGCGCGATGCCTTTGTAAATCCGCAGGGCTTTCTCGCGCAAGTCGAAGCCCGCCAGCTTGAAGAAATCCTGATTGGCCTGCACGGTCTCGAAGGGCACATCCGCGATCGGCACGTACCAGTCTGATCGGGCTGAAGCATATTTGGCTTTGATGTCTTCGGGACTCATGTTGATGATCGGGCTGAGGCCGTTCAGCAACCTGGCTTCGTCTTCGATCTGGCCCGGCACCACGCCGACCGTGACGATCTTGCCATCGACCGCGAGACCCTTGCCGTCGCTATCGTAAATGTTGGCCCGGTGCGGAATCTGATACTCGATTTGAAGCAGGCCGCCGTCTTTGAGGCCGGGCCAGATCAGGTCGTCGTTCCAACTCACGCGCCATTGGTTGTTTTGCAGCGTCAGCGTCATTTCGTTGTCGGTGCTGAGTGTGCCGAACAACACCGTGTCCCATTCCACATGCAAGCCGACCTTAGCCGTGTTGCTGCTGCGCAGCACCGATCGCGCCGCAGCCCGCACGTTGATCACGTTGGCCGTCGATTGTGCCGCGTGATAGCGATTCGCAAATGTGTCGGGCGTCAAGCCGGCCTGGCCCGCGATCGAGATCAGGTTGAACATCGAATTGAAATCGGCTTTTTGCCACGCCGACAAAAAGGCGTCGACTGTGGCTTCGGGCGCAGGCGCGGCCGTCGTGGGCGCAATAGTCGGCGTGGGCGGAGGCGTAGGTGTGGCGCTGTTGCAGGCCGCGACGAAGACGAGACAGATTAGCCACAGTGCATGTTTGCTCATGCGCTGCATTATAACGCCAGTGAGGATGCGGACACAAGTGAGGGGTAATGCGTATTGCAGGTTGTATAGAAACCGGGTTTCTCCAGTTAAGGCAGAGAAACCCGGTTTCTGGGATCTGATCGATCACCGCTGATCGAACTGCCTCGCCCCTGCGATTATGGGCTGACTCCGTCCCAACCGGCCAGCCGGGCCATCATCCACCAAAAGGCCTGGCCTTTGCTTAGATCCGTCGTGGTGTGATCGATAATGATCGCCTGTTGCGTTAGCGCATAGCCACGCATGATCAGCGGCAGGTTACTGTAGAAAGAGTGAATGGCCGCTTGCGGAAAGCTCAGGGTGTAGACCGGATGGTAGTCATCGTCGATATCCACCTGGGCCTGGAAGACGGCGCCAGGCGTTAAATCCGCCTTGACCTGAGCGACAATGACCGTCGGCGTCAAGGTTGTGCCGGCATTGATAAACACGGCGCCGCTCAGAGCGCCGGTCGGCGTGACCACTTCGGCCGGCAGTGTCACGGTAAAACGCACCGTCGTGCTCACGCTACCTGAATTGATCAGCTGGAGCGTGTAAGTGATCGGTTCACCCGGTTCGAACACGGTCTTGTTGATCAACCGGCCGGAAGTAGAAAGATCGGGCAGCGGTGTAACATTGGGCGCGCCCGGGCAGTCGCCGTCACCTTGCCAGCAATGCCAGGCGATATTCAGCAGCGGCACAAATTCGCCCGTGGCTTTGAGATTGCCCGCTTCTGAAGGATGGCTGTCGCCAGTCGGATAAGCCGAGAAGTTGACGCCCTGAGTCGTGATGTGCTCGATCACGCCGCCGCGATAGCGATGATGATTACCCGTCGCCCCATTCAGATCATTCGTGCTGGAATCGCCGCCGTTGGAAGTGAGCACATCGTAAAAGTCAAACACAGCCACGTTGTGGTAAGGATAGCCGCCGAGCCAGTCGTTCACCAGCCAATCGTTAAAGGCGCGCGCGTTGGCGGCTTGCGCGGCATCGGTGTCACCCTCAGCCAGCGGCGGGGCCGTAATGACGACGAACAGCTTACTCTGGTGCGCCGCGAAATAATTCAACGCATCCAGGTAGATACGCCTGGCATACGCGACTTCCAGCGGAGAGTTCATATCCGCCGAGTCGGCGGGCGCATCGTCGGGATTGCCGCCGAGATTGGAGTTGGGGAAACACGATTTGAACATGATGATCGTGTTCTCGCCGCCGGGATTAGTCTCCAGGCGCGAATAACCGGAGTGCTGGCCGGTCTCGGCATACAGGGCCGCCAGATAAGTACCGCTATACGGGCCGGTGAACCAGCTGTACCAGTCGGGGATGTCCGTATGATCGCCGATCGTCCCATCACTTTTAGCCTGATCGACAGGCCCCCAGTCATAGTTGGTATCGCTCACAAAATAGTTGTTATCGCGCAGCGCGATGCCTAACTGCCCATTGGTATCGTTAAGCCAGTTTTCTCCGGTCGAGTGATGGATGAATATCAATCTCACCGGCGAGGCCGGCGGGTTGATGTTGTAGGCTGCCGGCGTAGTGCCTATGCTGGCAGCCTTGACCGACGCCAGCGCGCCGATCAGCGCGATGAACATGCTGACGCCGACGAACGCGAGTCGTTTCCAATAAGGTTTCATGGCGATGTCCTTTCTTCCCCCGCGCGGATGAAATGGATTGCAATGACTTACTGCCTTACCGACGCTGCCACCTCCGTCCCTTTACGTTTGAGCAATCACAACGATGTGACAGGCTGTCACGACGAACACTCTATCAATCCGGGTTGATGATCACAGCGCGTCGACGAGTGTGGCGGCAGCGCCGCGTTATCATACTGTGCCATGCGATGGGGCTTGATGCAATGGGAATAAGGTATGTTTCGCCTGGTGTTGAGCGGCCTTTAGTACAACAGTCATATCCGGTGGGGCTTATTGAACGACGAGGATCGTTTCAAATACGGAGCAAGCGTAGTGGATGTGCGATTGACACAGGGCAGGCACATCGTTGTGTGGTTCGATGCCGAGCCGGCGCAGCGCTCGAACGAGATGACACACTGGCAGCCCCATCACGTTGGCGAAGCAGCCGGTGAGCTGATCGACCGGGTGAAAGCCAGTGTGTTGAATGGCATACGCGCCGGCTTTATCAAACGGATCGCCGCCGGCGATGTAGGCTTCGATTTCGGTATCGGTGTAATTGCGCATGGGCACATCCGTTGCGGCGAGATCGGTGATGTTTTGGTTCGTGCGCGTGTCGATCAAAGTGACGGCGGTATAAACTTGATGCGCTCGATGGCGCAGTCGCTTCAACATCGATCGGGCTTCTTCGGCATCGCGCGGTTTGCCCAACGGTTCGCCGTCGAGCGAAACGATCGTATCCGACGCAACGATGATCAAGGCTGAAGGCTGAAGGCGGAAGGCTGAAGCCGCTGCTTTGGCCTTTTGACGGCTGAGACGCACGGCCATGTCTGATGCGGCTTCGCCCGCCAGCGGCGTTTCATCAATATCGGCGGCAGTGGTCGTCACCGGCAGGCCGAGCAGCTGAATCAATTCGCGCCGGCGCGGCGAGGCTGAGGCGAGCAGAATGCTTGCGTTGACGGGCTGATCTGGTTGTGCTATCATCGCTTCAATCTAATGACGAGGAAGGGTATGACAATTCGTCGGCTGGCAGTTTTCATTGTTATCAACATTGTGGTCTCGATCAGTGTGACGCTGCTGGTGTTGAATTTGTGGGATGCCGGTCGAACGGCGAGTCGGCCCGTGTCGACGCTGGTTCCCACACTTCTGGCTCCGGTGATGACCAGCGTGCCTACGCCCATCGTCGCGACCCCCACCGCGGCGGCTGCGCTGTCACACACCTACGTCGTCCAAGCAGATGACACGCCGCTCAGTATTGCGCGCTCGCTCGGCGTGCGGGTTGAAGATTTGCTGGCGGCCAATAACCTGCACGAGGGCGACATCTTATCGATCGGCCAGGCCCTGGTGGTGCCATCGGCTGCATCGCCGGCCGCTACTGTCGAGACGACTGTATCGGCTACGCCGCGTCCCATCGCCACTTCAACCCCGGCACCGTTGCCGGGCGACACCTTTATTACGATCAAAGAGATCGCCAGCGCCGGGAATTTGCTCAGCGAAGCCGTGGTGCTGACTAATCTGAGCAACAAAGTGGATCTGTCCGGCTGGTCGCTATCGGATGGCGAAGGTCACAAATTTGTCTTTCCTGATCTAGTCATGCTGCCCAATTCCGAAGTCACCGTGCATACGACCGGCGGCACTAACAGCGCCGCGGATTTGTACTGGGGCCAGTCGGTGGCACGCTGGGGGGGCAGTGGCACGATCGCTTATCTGCGCGATCCGTCCGGCAAGCTGGCCGCATCGTATCGCGTGCCTTAATGTCGGTGGTCGGCCGACCGGCTGCGATTATAGCACAGGACAATTATCCATCTGGAGCAGAGTCCACTATGACGGATAATATGCGAACCTCAACGCGTCTGATCGTGTACGGCAATACGTATTGCCCTCAGGCGCAAACGCTGGCCGAAGCGTTAGCGAGGCATCACATCGATCACGAGTGGCGCGATGTGACCGATGGCGATCCGCGTTACGCCGATGAACTGCGGGCGCTGGCGAACGGTAATCTGTCGGTGCCGACGGTGATCTTGCCCGATGGCACGGTGCTGATCGAGTCGTGGCCGCAGGCGGTGTTGAGCAAACTCAAACCCCGTCAAGCGAATCTCATTCAACGACTGCTGCGACGATAAATGTCCTCGCGTTGAAGATGCAGTAAGTTGATCGATGATCAGCGCGTCAGCTAACGCAGTGCCCATTCATCAGCTTGAATGGGCACTGCGTTTTTGATTGATTGGCCGCTGCTATACCTAATCGATCGGACTGCGTACCCTCCGTTTACAACCGCTCAAAGCGTGCCTGGAAGAAACGCAGATACTTTGGCTCGAAGACCATCTTCAAGCCGCGTGTCTGTGCGCGTACATCGTATACGGCCTTGACCGATTCGGCCACCACGTCCATGTGGGCCTGCGTATAGACCCGGCGCGGAATCGTCAAGCGGGTGAGTTCGAGTTTGGGATAATGGTGATCGCCGGTCTCGGGATCACGGCCTGCGCTGACCACGCCGCGTTCCATCGAGCGGATGCCGGAGTCGAGATATAACTCGGCCGCCAGCGTTTGCGCCGGGAACTCGCTCTGCGGAATGTGCGGATAGAACCGCCTGGCGTCGAGGAAGATTGCATGCCCGCCAATGGGTAACACGATCGGGATGCCCCAATCCGTGAGCAATTCACCCAGGTAACGCACCTGTCCAATCCGTGAGCGGATGTGAGCGTCTTGCACTCCTTCGGCAATGCCGATCGCCATCGCTTCCATATCACGCCCGGCCAGACCCCCGTAGGTGTGCAGACCTTCATAGACCACGACGAGGTTGCGGATTTCCTCAAATAGATCGCTGTCGTTGACGGCCAGCCAACCGCCGATGTTGACGAGGTTGTCTTTCTTCGCGCTCATCCACGCGCCGTCGGTGTAGCCGCAAAATTCTTTCAAGATAGCGGCGATCGAGTGGTCCGCATAGCCTGCTTCGCGTTCCTGAATAAAGAACGCGTTCTCCATCATGCGTGTGGCGTCAAGATAAATCTTGAGGCCGTGCTGATCGCACAAAGCCCGCAGTGCTTTCACGTTTGCCAGGCTAACCGGTTGGCCGCCGGCCATGTTGACGGTGCCTGCCAGACTCACATAGGCAATCCGGCCGGCGCCCTCGCGCTTGATCAACGCTTTGAGTTTGTCGAGATCGATGTTGCCTTTGAAGGGGTGCAGGCTGGTGGCGTCGTGCGCCTCGTCGATGATCACGTCGACGAAGATGCCGCCGGCTAACTCCTGGTGCAGGCGCGTGGTCGTGAAGTACATATTGCCCGGCACGTACTGGCCGTGCTTGATCGCAACCTGGCTGATCAGATGTTCGGCGCCGCGGCCTTGATGGGTGGGTACCATGTATTTGTAACCATAGTAAGTTTGGACGGCTTCTTCGAGATGGTAGAAGTTGCGGCTGCCCGCGTAAGCTTCATCGCCCAGCATGATGCCGGCCCATTGTCGATCGCTCATCGCGTTGGTGCCGCTGTCGGTCAGCAGATCGATGTACACATCTTCCGAGCGTAGCAGGAAGGTGTTGTAACCGGCTTCGGTCAACGCGCGTTCGCGCTGCTCGCGGCTGGTGACGGTGAGCGGTTCGACCATTTTGATCTTCCAGGGTTCGGCCCATGAGCGCCGCCCAAATTGCTGGCCCATCGTTTTGGGGGTAAGTTCTGACATTGACGTTGCTCCTTGAAATAGAGTTGGGAGTTACGCGGTTGGTGATTTTCACGCGGTTGCTGCACAGCCCGTGTCCGTCGCTTTGCGGCGGCGCCTGTTCGTGTCTGAATTCATGAGATGGGGACTTGTCGGTTTGCTTCCGGCAGCGTCTTTCTCGCGAGCTGAGCGGATGTGCTCACCGAACGCGTTACGGAACTGTCCCAGTTGGCGGATCGTCTGGCCAATGTGTCAGCTGTGCTACAAGCTCATTGTTTTCTTCCCAGAACTTCTTGCCAGAATCCAAAACCAACCAGCTCTCAGGCACATCAAGCCACTGACTTCCGTCCCAATATACTAGCTCGATGTTTTTTCCCAGTTCGTCGGTGGATAGGGGAATCCGGACTTCGATTGGCGGATCGAAGTCGTTTACGAATTTGCTGCTGTCGGCTGGATCCTCAAACGCAAAGTTCATCAGATGGCGATTGGGCTTGGGCATACGGCCAGTGGTGCCAGCGGCCCAGTCCTTGACTACAGGCTTACCAATCTTTCCGCCGCTCTTTGCGTGGAGGTTGCGAGTTGGCACTACAATTTTGATGTGCCGTCTAATCATATTGTCTGTCTTGTCGTCTTTGTCAAAGTGATGTTCCTCTGCTCCGTGGTTTAAACGAGTGCGCTTGTTCAGGTGAGTCGATGAAGCATATTTCTTCTTAGCCATGATCATTATCCTCCGGTTAGTGATTTTGCACTGTTATGGTAGAACTTCTGGTACGTTCCCACAAATCCACAATCGCTTTGTGTTCCGGCACATTGTTCAAAAAAGAGGTACCCCATTCGGGGTCGCTAATTTTTTCGACTCGTCGAGTCAGGTCGCGATAGCCCTCCTCAATTGCTCGGTGTGCTCTGTCTGATTCGCCCAGCGACGCGAAAATTTCTGCACAAGTTTGATAGGCCCACACCGGAAACTCCATGCCTTGCGTACCATGCTGTGCCAGGTAGTCCCAGGTTTCGGTCACATACTGTCGGGCCTGTGCCAGATCATTTTGCGTCATTGCGCAGCGTGCCAGTCCTACCAGGGCATCCGTGGCATAACCATGTACGCCGATGCTGTTAAACGTGTCCTTGGCTTGCGCAAAACCCGTCATCGCATTTGTCACGTCACCTGACTGTTCCTGTACAAGGGCAAGGTAAGAACGTCCGGCTGCCTGCGCAAATGCGTCGTCCATTGAAACTAGCTCGTTTTGAATCTGATCCAGAACCTGGCGCGCTACGTCATGATTGCCGTTTCGCCAATAAGCTAGTCCAAGATTAAGCCGGCCGTAAGCCAACGTGCGACGTTCACCAATCGAATGCAAAATCTTAATGGATTTTTCAAGCGGGCCCCGTCCTGCTTCGTACATGCCGAGCTGCACATAGTCATAGCCCAGCATCTCCAGCGCGTTTGCCTCAGCGTGACGATCGCCCAGTTGGCGGTTCAAGGCAGTCTGTTCTTTATGAAGTTCTGCGGCCTTCGCTAGGTCGCCAGATTCCACATAGTATACAGCCAGATTGTTCAACGCTCTTGCCTTCGTTACATTATCGACCTTATATACCCGTGAGAGCAATGTATGCGCTGTCTCAGCGGCACTGTGCAGGTCACCTAACCGACTCTGGCAAATGACTTTTGCTCCCAACACTAACGTTTCCAGCCGATCGTTGCCAACTTGGCTCGCGGCTGTCAACGCTACATCGTAGGCTTGCAATGCTCCTCGATAATCGCCCATGCGATGCAGATATGAGCCCTGGCGGTAATAAGCTTCAGCCTGTTGGTTGTCGCCTAATTCATGCGCGAGTTCCAGCAGGGCCGTCACGCTGGATCGATACGATTCCTTATCCCCTACAATGCTAAGTACATCGCTCTGGGCTAACAACGCTTGCCAACGACGTTCTCGATCAGAGGGCGGCACGAGTTCGAGTACGCGTTCGAAGTACCGCCGTGCTTCCAGCGGCGCGCCCTGCGCTTTGGCGCGCTCGCCGGCGCGCAGATACCAATCGGCGGCGGCAATGAAATGGCCCGCGCGCTCGGCATGTTCGCCCAGGATGCCGACAAACTCATCCAGGCGGCCGGCACGTCGAGCCTGTTCTTCGATCCAGGCCGCTGCGGCCTGGTGCAGATTTTTCCGTTCGCGCTTGAGCACACTTTCATACGTGGCCTGTTGCAGCAGGGTATGATGAAAGCTCCACTCTCGTTCACCGGTCAGCGTCGATTCGGGGTGTGCTTCGATGAAACCGCGCGGCTGCAGCCGCCCCAGCATCACGGTATCGGCATGCACGCCGAGCGCTTCCAGGCCGCCTTCCCAGAAATTGCGACCGAAGATCGAGCCGCGCTGCAAGGCCACGCGTTCAACATCACGCAGCGAACTCAAGCGCGTGAGCAATAAATGCTGCAGCGTGGCGGGCAGGGGCGATTCTTGCAGCCGGCGGTGATCAAACAGCCACGGTTCGCTGCGCTGATCGATGATGCCGCGATCGACAAACCAGTTGACGATCTCTTCCGCATAATAGGGCACGCCTTCAGAGCGTTCGCTAATCAGTTGGATCACATCGGCAGGCACATCGGCCACGCGCTTCAATAATTCCGCAGCCAGCCGCCGGCAGGCTTCATCCGACAATGAGGCCAGCTGGATCGGCATGTAGCTGAGATGTTTAAGCAGTGTCGTCGGCGGATTCCATTCGGGCCGCGCGGTGGCTAATACAAACAGGCCGCGGGGCGAGGTCTGTCCGATGTCTGGTAATAACACCTGCGTCAGATAGTCCCACGAGGACGGATCGACCCAGTGCAAATCTTCCAGCAGGAACACAAGATGCATCTCGTTCTGAATGGAGGCTAACAATTCTCGACTGACGACAATAGCCCGGCCTCTGACCTGGGCCGGATCGTTCCGCATGGCGCCGATATACGGGCTGTCTTTGAACGGCAACCCGACCAGTAAGCCCAGCGCGTGGGCGGCTTCTTCGAAACCCACGCCGCGCAGCTCAAGAAACTTCGCCTGCCATTTTGCTTCGGCTTCTGCCAGGGGCGCATCTTCGGCGATTTGGAACCGATCGAACCAGATGCGGCGGACGAGGCTGAAGGCTTGCTGCTCGTCGCCTTGAAAAGCGCGTCCCTTCAGGAGGCTAATCTCTTCCGAGCGCGAAGCCAGATAGTCCGTCATATCGCTGAGCAGCCGGCTTTTGCCAATGCCGGCCTCGCCGACGATCTGGGTCCACATCACTTTGCGATCTTCAAAAGCAGCCGTGACGGCCGATTGGATCTGTTGCAGTTCGGCTTCGCGCCCGATGGTGGCGGTTTCGATGCCGGCGACGCCGCGTGTCACCGTGCGGAATGGACGCGGCCTGGCGCGGCGCACGAGGTAAGTCTGGATCGGTTCGCTCTTGCCCTTGACGGTCAGGGGTGGCTGCGGTGTGACATCGAAGATGCCGCGCACATGCCGAAAGGTAGCGTGTGAGATGGCAATGCTGCCGGGCGGCGCGGCGGATTGCAGGCGTGAAGCCAGATTCATCGTGTCGCCCGTGGCTGTCACTTCGCGCTTAGCCTGCATTGATCCGATCTCGCCCAGAATGACCAGGCCAGTGTGGATGCCGATGCGCACTTGAATCGGCGCTGGCAACCTGGTTTGTAGTGCGGCGAGGCCGGCTTGCAGATCGAGGGCTGCGCGGATCGCATTCTCCGGATCGCGTTCGCTGGGTGTCTGTGTGCCGAAGGCGGCCAGCAGCCCATCGCCGAGATATTGCATGACGTGGCCGTGATGCAGTTGAATGGCGCGGCCGCCCATCTCATGGATCAGCGCGACGACATCGTGCCAGTCTTCGGGATCCATTTTTTCAGCCAGCGAAGTTGAGCCGACGATGTCGCTGAACAAAGCGGTGATGATGCGGCGTTCGTCGCCCGCCGAGGCAGCGACCTGCGCTTCGAGCGCAGCGATTTGCCGGCGCACGGCTTCGATAGCCGGGACGATGGTCTCGCCCAAGATTGCGTGCTGCGCTTCTAGCACGCCTAATGAATCGCGAAGTTTCTCGAGTTGAGTTTGTGGTGAGTCGGCTGTCAACGTTTGACCCAGATCTCGGCCGGTGTGCGGCGCGTGCCCTGGCTCGAATGGAACTGTGTGCCAAAACCAGGCTCATGATAACGCGGGGAAGTGAAGCGGCGCAGACGGAACAGTAAGTCGGCGCGCTGCCTGCCGATTCGTCCTTCCCGAGACTACTCAGGCCACCGTTTTTCCTAACCACAAAGACACGAAGGCACGAAGTTTTACAAACTGGGTAAACGGATCGAGCGGCCTCGGATTCTTGGTGTCTTAGTGACTTGGTGGTAAAGACTGAGCCATTGGTTGAATAATAGCCTTCCTGATTCGAATTGGCTACAGGTAAGTCTACAGTGAGAGGTAGAATCGGTCAAATGAAACCATCAGGCAATGAATCGGTGACGCGGTTTCGGGTCACGTTCCGCTTTGTCCAAACTCGGCGGCTTCACTTTAATGCTCGGCGTTGGCGCCCGGCAGTGCGAAGAAGAAAGTGCTGCCTTTCCCCACCTGACTGATGACGCCGACTTGCCCGCCGAGTTTTTCGACGATGCGCCGGACGATCGACAATCCCAGTCCGTGCCCTTTAGCGCGTACCTGATCGAGCCGCGTGAACTGGGTGAACAAGCGGGCCTGCGATTCGGCTGGAATGCCGGGCCCGTGATCGCGTATCCAGAAACGCACCATGCCATCGGGCTGTGCCTCGGCGCCTAATTCGATCCGGGGCGGGGTCGAGGGCGTGCCGCCATATTTCAGCGCGTTACTGAGATAGTTGACCCACACCTCTTCGATCCAGGGGCCGTAGCCCAGCGCCACCGGCCACGTCTCCGGCAAAACGATCTCGGCGTGTTGACCTTTTGATATCTTCATCAGCCGTTGCGTGGCTTCTTTGACGAGGCTGCCCATATCCAGCGGCTGCCGGGCAACTTCGGAGGTGCGAATTTCGGCGAGCAACAGCAGTTCGTTGATGATACTGTTCAGCTTGTGGCCGGCGCGCGCGATCGCGGCCAGGCCTTGACGCTGCTCTTCTTCAGTGGCCATGTCGGTCTCGCTGGCCAGCTCATCGCTGTAGCCAATGACCAGCGCTACCGGCGACTTGAGATCGTGCGCGACGGTATGGGCAAAGGCATCCAAGTCTTCGTTGCGAGCTTGCAGTTCGAGATTCGAACGGCGCAGCGCTTCTTCAACCCGTTTGCGTTCGGTGATGTCTTCTTTTACCGCCACGTAATGGGTCGTT
The DNA here is from genome assembly GCA_017882055.1 of Thermoflexales bacterium. Classification (GTDB taxonomy): domain Bacteria; phylum Chloroflexota; class Anaerolineae; order Fen-1058; family Fen-1058; genus JADGQE01. The sequence goes on along the minus strand of JADGQE010000011.1, from coordinate 6,294 downwards.
ACACCGTGCTCATTGCTGATCGGCGAGATACTGGCAGACTCGTAGTACAGCTCGCCGTTCTTTTTTCGATTGACAAATTCACCCCGCCATTCACGCCCGGCGGTAAGGGTCTGCCATAATTGCGGATATGTTTCAGGCGGAGTCTGACCCGATTTCAACACGCGCGGATTCTGGCCGATGGCTTCTGCGGGCGTATAGCCGGTTAACTGCGAGAACTTGGGATTCACATACTCGATAGAGCCAGTCGTGTCGGTGATGACAATGGTAGCCGGGCTTTGTTCCACCGCGCGCGACAATTGACGCAGTTTCTCTTCTACTTGTTTACGCACCGTGATGTCGCGATTGCTGGCGCGTTGGCCTAACGGCTGCCCTGTTTCACTGAACATGTGGCGGCAGACATGGCTGATCCAGCGCTCCTGGCCGTTGCGATGGATGATGCGCAGATCGATCGGCTCGACTTCGCCACCCTCGATGGCGTGAACATGATTGGCCCACCGGATTCGATCGTCGGGATGAATGATCTCATCCAACAGCGCCGGATTATCAATGAAAGCCTGCGCGGCGTAGCCCGTGACACGTTCGCAGGACGGCGACACGTGGCGGAACTGGCCGTCAGATCCCAGCCAGTATTCCCAGTCGTAAGTGAAGTCGGCCACCGAGTGATAACGCTCTTCGCTGTCGTGCAGTCGCTCATTCAAGCGAACCTGCTCGGCTTCCAGTTGGGTCACTTTTTGGCGCAGTTCGGCGAGATCGGCCAGCAGTTGAGCTTTGGTTTTGTGTTGGTCGGACATGTTGATTTCCTTGCAGCCTGACTCGACAAGGAACTCCGGATAAATCGGGAGCAGTCGGAACGATATAGGTTACTGCGGTTTGAGCAAGATCGTGCCGACGCCCAAACGGGTGAGCGCTTCTGAAGCGTAATGCTGCACGACCGGACTTTCGTCGTCGAGCGCGGCGATCAAGGCCGGGATCGATCGCGAATCGAGAATGGCGAGCAGCGCTTTGGCGGCCCGCGCCCGTTCGATTGCGGCGCCATACTTGAGCCGATCGATCAGCGTGAGGGTGCTGGCCTGCCCGATGCGAGCCAGGGCATCAGACGCCATCGCACTGACAAAGACGCTCGAATCATTGAGCAGTTTCGCCAGCGACTCGATCGCTTCTTCGACTTGCAATTCACCCAGTGCGAACGCGGCGCAGGCGCGCACATCCGAATCGGCGTCAAGCAGAAAAGCAATCAGTGCCTGGTGCGCTTCATTCGATCGCACCAGGCTCAACGCTCGCGCTGCCCACCAACGGTGCTCGGCCTGCGGATCGGCGAAGAGCGGCCGCAGCCAGTCGAGCGCGGCCTGGCCCAGGGTGCCCAGTTCGAGCGCGGCCATTTCGGCGCGATCATCTTTGCCGCTGATCAGATCGGCGATCAGTGTTTGCGGCTCACGCTGAGTGTGGCGAGGTGGCATATTCATCAATGCAGAAACCTGGTTTCTCGCAGAAACCAGGTTTCTCAGGCTGAAGCTAACTCAGTTGCTCGACGGGTGTGGCGCGGTACTTGTCGCCTTCTTCGATCAGCATGATCGGAATGTCGTCGCGGATCGGGTACTTGCGATTGCAGCCGTCTTCCTGGCAGACCAGCCATTGGTCTTTCACCAGAGTCAAGCGGCCGGGGTCCGCGCCGGGCCGCCGCGTTTCGCCGCTGACGCAGTACGGGCATCGCAAAATTTCAAGCAGGTCGGGGCTGACCATGAAGTTCTCCTGTTGCTTAAGATGTGGGGATTCTACCATACTCAACCACGTTGGGCAACGCACGTTGCAGCCGCGTTTGACTTTCATTCCCAACCCGTTTATAATCGCGCCCATGCACAAGCGAATCCTGGTCGTCGATAATTGCAACGCGAATAACGATGATGCCGAGGGGCGTCGATCGATTTCGTTGCGTGTGTAAGACGACCGGTCATTGGACCAAACGAAACGAGAGCCGCCCTTCCTGGGCGGTTTTCTTTTACGCATCACTCTGACTCTCATTCTTCAGGAGCGCAGCATGTACAAGACACACAACTGCGGTGAACTTCGACTGTCGCACGCGGGCCAGCAGGTGACCCTGGCGGGTTGGCTGCACAAGCGGCGCGATCATGGCGGCTTGATCTTTATCGATCTGCGCGACCGATCGGGCCTGGCGCAGATCACGATCGATCCGAGCAAGGGTGAGGCTTACGCGGCGGCCGAAAAATCTCGTGCCGAGTATGTGTTGAAAGTGACCGGCACGGTGCGGGCCAGGCCGGAAGGCTTGTCCAATCCGAACATGTCGACCGGCGACGTGGAAGTGCTGGCCGAATCGATTGAGGTGCTCAATGCGGCCAAAGCGCCGCCCCTGCCACTCGACGACGATGGCTACAAGACAACTGAGACGCTCCGCTTGAAGTATCGCTACCTTGACTTGCGGCGTGCCCGCCTGCAGAAGAATTTGATCTTGCGGCACAAAGCGATCAAGTTCATGCGTGACTATCTCGATGCGCAGGGCTTCATTGAGATCGAAACGCCCATGCTGATCAAGTCCACGCCCGAAGGCGCGCGCGACTATGTGGTGCCGTGCCGCGTGCAGCCCGGCAAGTTTTATGCGCTGCCGCAAAGTCCGCAGCAACTCAAACAGTTGTTGATGGTGGCCGGCTACGAGCGTTACTTTCAGATCGCGCGCTGCTTCCGCGATGAAGACTTGCGCGGTGATCGACAGCCGGAGTTCACCCAGCTTGACCTTGAGATGTCGTTCGTCGAGCGGGATGACGTGCTGGCGATGGTCGAAGGTTTGATCACGGCGCTGATCCCGGCCGTCACGCCGCACAAGCGTATCATCGCACCGTTCCCCCGGTTGAGTTACGCTGAGGCGATGAATCGTTTCGGCATCGACAAGCCCGATCTGCGCTTCGGAGCGGAACTCACTGAATTGACCGAGGCTGTAAAAGCCTCCGAGTTCAAAGTCTTCGCGGAAACGATCGCGGCGGGCGGAGTGGTCAAAGCGATCTGCGCGCCCGGCTGTGCCGGCTATTCGCGCAAAGAGATCGATGCCCTGACCGAAGTGGTCAAGGCCCAGGGGGCGAAAGGCTTAGCCACCGTGGCCTGGACAGCCGAAGGTGTGAAGGGCACCGCTGCCAGGTTCTTGAAAGAAAACGAGATTGCCACGATCGCCGATCGGTTGGGCGCGAAGACCGGTGACCTGGCCTGCATCGTCGCCGATAAACGCTCGATCGCGAACAAGGCGCTCGGCATGCTGCGGCTCGAATTGCGTGATCGACTCCACCTTGCTCCAGCGGACTTGTTGGCCTTTGGCTGGGTCATTGACTTTCCAATGTTCGAGTGGAGCGAAGAAGATCAGAAGTGGACGTTTGCGCACCATCCTTTCACGATGCCCAAAGAAGAGCATCTGCCATATCTCGAAAGCGATCCGGAACGCGTGTTAAGTGATGCGTATGACCTGGTGTGCAACGGCTACGAATTGGCCAGCGGCAGCATTCGTATTCATCGCCGCGAGGTGCAGGCGACGATCTTCAAAGCGTTGGGCTATAGTGAAGAAGAACAGCAGCATCGCTTCGGTCACATGCTGGATGCGTTCGAATATGGCGCGCCGCCGCATGGCGGCATGGCCCCCGGCATCGATCGTCTGGTGATGCTGATGGCCGACGAGCCGAATATTCGTGAAGTGCTGGCCTTCCCTAAGACGGCCAGCGGCAGCGACTTGATGTTCGACGCGCCATCGGAATTGGACGAGAAGCAGCTGCATGAATTGCATTTGAAGTTGAGTTTGTGATGGGTCAACTGATTACCAATTCACCAATCACCCATTGTCTACACATGGGCCAATTTTCTTGCGGGTTTCAATCAACTGTGGTATATTGCGGGCGTCCTGCTGTGTACGTGATCGTCGCCAACGCGTTTTGAGCCAACACCCATAAAATGGAAACCGTTTTTCTGTTGGGGATGCGATAGCCGCAAGGCAAGGCAGAACCAATACCTAGGTTTCCGCCTGCGAAAGCAGGTTCAAAACTCTGCGACACACGGCACGGCGGGCACTGAATCATAAAGAGGCCATCCAATTTGGATGGCCTCTCGTATTTCTATGGGTTATTGTCGCGTTAGCGCACGGCGGCCGGCTGCCGGCGTCGATTGGCTTCGACGTAGCGGCGGATGGCGTCGGCGTCGGGTTTGACGGCGGCCGGTTTGCCGTAGTCGATCCCCTCGAGCTTGCGGCGTTGAATCTTCTGCTTCAAGATCGATTCGATCTTGCGCACCATGCTCTCGTCGAGCGGCGTCACCAGGGTATAAGCCTGACCGGCTGCCTCGGCCCGCCCGGTGCGGCCAATGCGATGCACGTAGTCTTCGGCCACCATCGGGATGTCGTAGTTGACCACGTGCGAGATGCCTTCGACGTCGATGCCGCGCGCGGCGATATCGGTGGCGACCAGCACCCGCGTGTGACCGCGCCGGAAGGCTTCAAGCGCGGCGATGCGCTGGCTTTGCGTCCGATTGCCGTGAATCACAGCCGCCGAGATCTTGGCGCGTTGTAAATCACGCACGATCCGATCGGCGCGATGTTTGGTGCGCGTAAACAGCAGCACGCTTTCCATCTGGGTTTGATTGTCCTTGAGCAACTGCTGCAACAGCTGGAACTTCAGGTGCTCAGGAACGGGAAAGAACGTTTGCGTAATTGCGACGGGGGCAGTGGTTTTTTCCACTTCCACGCGGACGGCTTTGCGTGTCATCTCGGCAGCGAGGCCCAGCATCGGGCTGAGTGTCGCCGAGAACATCAGCGTCTGCCGATCGCGCGGGAGCAAGCGCACCACGCGTCGAATATCGGGCAGAAAGCCAATGTCCAGCATGCGATCGGCTTCGTCCAGCACCAGCACTTGCAGTGAAGTGAAGGCGATGTTTCGGCGCTCGATGTGATCGAGCAGGCGGCCCGGCGTGGCAATGACGATGTCGACGCCGCGTCGCAATGCTTGTTCTTGATTGACGAGCGATACGCCGCCAAAGATGGCGGCGACGCGCACTGGCGTATTTTTGCCCAGCTGCACGGCATGATCGGCCACTTGCAGTGCGAGTTCGCGCGTCGGCACGAGGATCAGCACCCGCGGTGAGCGCGGTCGATCGGACGTGGCGATTAGTCGCTGCAAAATCGGCAGCAAATAAGCCGCTGTTTTGCCAGTGCCTGTTTCGGCGGAACCTAAGATGTCTTGACCCGTAAGCGCGGCCGGAATGGTGGCGTCTTGAATCGGGGTCGGTTGCTCGAAGCCCATCGCTTGCACATTGCGCTGCAGGCGCGGATCGAGGTTGAAATCGGTGAAAATCATGTGTCTCCTGTGAGTGCGGCCAAAGTTTTGCCGAGGTGAACAGCCGCAGGGACACATCGGGTCAGGGGACAAAATAAAAACCGCCTCGGTCACAAAACCGGGCGGCAGGACATACCGGATTTACTTGCTCTCTAACGCGGGTAACTATACCACAGCTGGTGCGATCGGTCAAATCGGCGATCGGGCAATCCTATCAAGTTTCCGCGAAGCGACCTGATAACTCACCTTACGCAGATCAAGCCGTTTGTCATTCCCGCGAAGGCGGGAATCCAGATTGGCCTACACTGGACACCCGCCTTCGCGGGTGTGACTCTGCGTAAGGTGAGCTGATAAGTCTCATCTCATTGGTTGCCGAATCACCGTCTTCAATTTCTCTGGCGCAGTGCGGCGCGGATCGCTGAGGTAGATTTCGTGGTGCTTGCCGCGCAGATGATGTCCGTCGTTTTCGATGAATTCATGCAGACGTTGGATCGTAGGGCCTTCATCGGCGAAGCGGCCGATGTACATGATCTGCGCGCTGAGTCCTTCGTGGTAAATCTCGAAGCGAATCCTGGACAGCGCCGCCGGATTCTTCTTGGTAGCTAACTCATGACGCGCGGCCTCAACCAGATCGGCGGTGATGAAGTCCGGCTGCATGATCATCACGGTCCAATGCCATTCGCCCTTTGCATCAACGCTGAACTGGCGCATGTCGTCCACCCACCATAGCCCTTCGAGCGACATGACGGGGTAGTCATATTTCTTCTTGCCGAACTTGCCCAACTTCAAGCCGAACTTCAGCGTATAGGACAGCCCGTACAATGCTTCCATCGCATCTTTGAAATCCTGCGAAGTGTTGGGATCGCCGGTTCCGTCGATCATCAGGAAGTTCAGCGGTGGCACATCGACGACGGAGAATTCTTTGGCGGACGGTTGATACAAGTGCTTGAATTGTTTCTTGAGATCGATCTTAGGCATG
>JADGQE010000192.1 GCA_017882055.1 Thermoflexales bacterium | reverse complement strand
ACGGGCGCGACTTCGAGTCGCCTGCCGATTACGACAGGTCAAATTGAAAATTGCTATGGATCGGCCGCTTGACTTTTCGCGAGACGGGATTACAATGTAGTTGTCAGACGACTATCGTCCGAACTCAATCCCGGCGGATTTCCTCAACATGGTTCAAAAAAGCGCCTCCCTCGCCCAGCAAGTCATCGACGAGATCCTGTCCGGCCTGCACGCCGGCAGCCTCGCACGCCACGATGGTTCGCTGCCGTCCGAGGCTGAATTGAGCCAACGCTTCAATGTCAGCCGCGCCACCATCCGCGAAGCCTTGTCTAAACTTGAGCAAGCCGGCATCGTCATTCGCAAACATGGCGTTGGGACGTTTGTCGCGCCGTCCTCACCCGTTATCGAGGCCGGGCTGGAAGAACTGGAAAGCCTCGAAACACTGGCTCACCGCATTGGCCTTGAAACCCAGATGAGCAAGCCCGTGATCGAAGAACGCGCGGCGACCCACCACGAAGCCGCATGCCTGCAGATTTTGCCCGACGACACCATTCTCTCAGTTGCACGCGTGATCATGACGGGCAAGCGGCCGGTGGCTTATTTGATCGATGTTGTGCCAACGAGTTACCTGCGCAAGAAAGAACTGGACAAAGCCTTCAACGGCTCGGTGCTGGATCTCTTCATTAAGAAAGGCGAGCCAGCCTTGAGTCACTCGCGCACCGACATCGCGGCCGAAGCCGCCAATGAAATTATTGCACGCAAACTTCGCCTGCAACCAGGCGATGCATTGCTCAAACTGGAAGCGCAGCTGTATTCACGTGACGGAAAGGTGGTGGACTATTCGCTGAGTTACTTCGCACCCGGTCATTTTCGATTCCACGTTGTGCGGCGCGTGGGCAAAAACAACGACACCCGGCTCAAGCCGCGAATCGCCAATTAGTCTTCAAATTGTACGGCGCAGGTGGCCGGACAACGACAAAATTCAAAATTAAAATTTCCAGGAGGGTTTTACCATGCGCAGTTTTGCAGGTCGTGACATTCTATCGCTGAAGGAATTTGAGCGCCAGGAGTTCTTCCGCGTGTTCGAAATCGCCGAGCGGCTGGAGCCGATCGCGCGCAATCGTCAGAACAGCGATTTGTGCAAGGACAAGACATTGGTGACCGCGTTCTATCAGCCGTCGACTCGCACGCGCCTGGCGCACGAAGCCGCCATGCATCGCCTGGGCGGGCACGTCACCGGCTTCAGCGATGCCAAGATGACGCGCGCCGGCGACTTCTATCAAGAGTCGATCAAGGACACGGTCAAGATGCTGGAGTTCTACGGCGACGTGATCGTCATGCGCCACTTCCAACAGGGCGCACCGCACGAAGCGGCCAAGTGGGCGAGTGTGCCCATCATCAACGGCGGCGACGGCTGGGGCGAGCATCCGACTCAAATTCTCACCGATCTCTACACCGTGTTGCGCGAGAAGGGCCGCATCGATGGCTTGAAGTGGCTGGCCGTCGGCGATATGCGCATGCGCACGATGCACTCGCTGGGTTACGCGCTGTCGCAGTTCGATTGCCCGATCACGTTCGTGGCCCCGCCCGATATGGGTTTGCTGCCCGAATTCAAGGCCGAACTGAGCCAGTACAGCGTGAATTTCAAGGAAGCCGAGCATGTGGAGCAGGCCATCGCCGATGCCGATGTGATCCTCGTCGAACCCGTCGTGCAGCCCGACTACACCAAGAGCCGTGACGAGCGCGCCGGCAAGGACGTGGGCCTGACGCCCGCCAACTACAAGATCACGCGCGAACTGCTGCAAACCAAGGCCAAGAGCGACGCGATCCTGTTACACTCGCTGCCGCGCATGGACGAGATCCCGACCGATGTGGACATCACCCGCTGGTCGCGCTACTGGCAGGAAGCCTTCAACGGCGTCGTGATGCGCATGGCGCTGTTGGCGCTCGTGCTGGGCAAGATGGAATAAAGTATGAGTAGGCAAGTAGGCAAGGACAAGCAAATCCTTGTCTACTTGTTTCCTTCACCTCAGGAGATTAACCATGCAAACCTTCCTTCATGGCCGAGACCTCATCGGCGATCTGGATTTCTCAAAAGAAGAAGTGGAAACCGTTATGGATGTGGCCTTCGATCTCAAGCGCAAGCGCGCGCTGAACGAGCCGCATCCGTATCTGCGCGACAAAGCGCTGGCGATGCTGTTCTTCTTCAGCAGCACCCGCACCCGCGGCTCGTTCGAAGCCGGCATGGCCCAGTTGGGTGGCCACCCCGCCTTCATCGATAGCAAAACCACGCAGATTTCGCACGGCGACACACCCAAGGAGATCGGCGAGATCCTCGGCCGCTACTATGACGGCCTCGCCATCCGCCACGTCGATTGGGGCATCGGCAACGGCTACCTCAACGCCGTCGCCAAAGCCTCGCGCGTGCCGGTGCTCAACATGCAGTGCGACATCTATCACCCGTTCCAGATCCTGGCTGACCTGATGACCATCATCGAGAAGAAAGGCCGCGATCTGCGCCGCAAGAAGATGGTGGTCTCGTGGGCGTACGCCGCGTCGTATCAGAAACCGATGTCGGTGCCGCAGTCGCTGATTTTGCAGATGCCGCGCTTCGGCATGGACGTGGTCCTGGCGCATCCGCCGGAGTTCAAATTGATGCCCGACATCATGGAGCAGGCCCGTGAGCAAGCCAGGAAGTTCGGCACCGGTTTCGAAGTGGTCGACGATATGGATGCCGCGTTCAAGGATGCCGACATCATCTACGCCAAGTCGTGGGGCGCGATGGTTCACACGCCCGATGTCGACGAAGGCGCGAAGATCATCAAGAAGTATTCGAGCTGGATCACCGACGAGCGCCGCATGGCGCTGGCCAAGTCCGACGCGATCTATATGCACCCGCTGCCGGCCGATCGCAATATCGAAGTGACGGATGGCGTGATGGATGGGCCGCAGTCCGTCGTCTATGACGAAGCAGAGAATCGCATGCACGCGCAAAAGGCCGTCATGGCATTGACAATGAGCTGAGCAAGTAGACAAGGAACAAGTAGACAAGGCAGGACGCAGTGAAGACACAGAATAAAGCGGGCGAAGAGGTCAGCAAAGGCTTTGAGGACCTGAAGGCGTGGCAGTTGGCGCGTCAGTTAATGATCGCCTGCCACGAACTGGCGAACCGATTGCCGGCTATTGAGCGATATGATCTGGTCTCGCAAATCCGCCGTTCGTCCAAGAGCGTGATGGCTAACATCGCCGAGGGATATGGGCGCTATCATTATCTTGACAGTCTGCGCTTCTTCTACTTTGCACGCGGCTCGCTGACCGAAACGATCAGCCATATTCTCACCGCGCATGATCTGAAGTACACCAGCGATCCGCAGCACCAGGAGTTGTACGAGTTAAGTCGCGAAACCGAGCGTACGCTGAACGGCTACATTAACTATGTGTGGAAGCAGCAACAGGGTCACAATCACTACGGCGAGCGCTATATTGCTGATGTCGTCGACAACGTGCTGCCGCCGGTCGAATCGCCTGTGCCATAACCTTGTCTACTTTCAACTTGTATACTAAACCAAAGAGGAGCAAGCCATGAATAATATTACAAGGAAAGTCGCCGTTGTCGCCATCGGCGGCAATTCGCTGATCAAGGATCCCCAACATCAAAGCGTCGAAGATCAATACGAGGCCGCCAAAGAATCCGACCGCCACATCGCCGACATGATCGAGGCCGGCTGGAACGTGGCCATCGGTCACGGCAACGGACCGCAAGTCGGTTTTATCCTGCGCCGTTCCGAGATCGCGCACAAGGTCGAAGGGATGCATGAAGTCCCGTTGGACGTATGCGGGGCCGACAGCCAGGGCGCGATTGGCTACGCACTCCAGCAGAATCTGCAAAACGAATTGTTCCGGCGCGGCGTCAAGAAGAACGTCGCCACCGTCATCACGCAGGTGCTGGTCGATCGCAACGATCCGGCTTTTCAGAATCCCACCAAACCGATCGGCGGCTTCATGGACAAAGCCGAAGCAAAACGCCGCCAAACCGAAATGGGCTGGTCGGTGGTCGAAGATGCCGGCCGGGGCTGGCGGCGCGTGGTGGCCTCACCACAGCCTCAGGAAGTCGTAGAACTGGACACGGTTAAGGCCCTGATTAACGCGGGCGTTGTCGTGATCACGGTTGGCGGCGGCGGCATCCCCGTCATCGACAAGGGCAATGGTGATTACGTCGGCACGGCAGCCGTGATCGACAAAGACTTCGCCAGCAGCTTGCTGGCCCGCCAGATCAAGGCCGATCTATTCCTGATCTCGACCGCCGTTGAAAAAGTGATGCTCAACTTCGGCAAGCCCGATCAACAAGCGATCGATCGCATGACACTGGCCGAGGCCAGGCAATATCTGGCCGAAGGTAAACACTTTGCCAAAGGCTCGATGGCGCCCAAGATTCAAGCCGTCATCTGGTATCTCGAGGGCGGCGGCAAAGAAGCAATCATCACCAATCCGGAGAACATCGGGCGCGCGCTGCGCGGTGAATCGGGCACGCGGATCGTACCGTAACAATCGAACCTCGCCCGCTGCCGGTCGTTTTGATGAGTGAAGAGTACGCGATGCTCTTCACTCATCACTTTTTTATCGGAAGGTCAAAAGGAATTCCACTGGTTGACCATGCGGGGAGAACGGCCTATACTACGCGCAAAGCACCATCGGCAAGAAAGAGAAAAGCATGAGCGATTATCGCCGCACCACACGCGAATGTACCCTGGATCAACTACAACCTGAGCTCGCACACGCGCTTCGTAAATATTTCCAGCAGCATCAGCCGGGCAGCGTCGAAGCGGAAATCCTCATGTGTTGTGAGACCTCCTCGGCAAGGACAAGCACCAGTCGACTGGACGCCAGGCTGAACAGCGATCTGGATACGATCACGACCCTGGCGCTACTGTTAACCCCGCAGCGACTGATCTGGGCACTCAACGGCGAGCGATCCGGAATCGTGGTGGCCTCGGCTCAACTCAAAGATCTGCGGGTCAAAGTGTTTGCGCCGAGAGGCACCCGGGATTTCGGATTGGATGTGTATGGGCGTATGGAAAACACCACCGTTCGAGCAGGCGGGAAGCTGCTCATGGGGCCGGAAGCAGCTGCGAAAAAATTCAGTGAAGAAGTCGGGAAAGCCATGCAGAAATTGTATCCGCCTGAAAAAAAGCGGGCGCGGCCCAGGTGGCTGGGGGGCTAACCACGGCCCAATGACACACAAGCAAGCCAGGTTACGCGCGGACAGGCTGTTCCAGAGTCTCGAGCGGCTTTCTTTGCCCGCCGATCTTGATGATGGCGGTGAGAACACCGAGAGTTTAGTGTCCATCAAGGGCCAGGCCGTTGAGCGGGTCACGGATAGCAGCCGCCTGCCCCGCATGAAGAAATTTCGCTTCCAGTTGCTGCACCGTTGGCTGACGCAAAACTTCGAACCGTGCCAGGCGGCTGATATCGGCGGAGGCAAAGGACTGCTGAGCTACTTGCTGATCAACTGCGGCTGGGCGATGACCGTGATCGACCCCGTGACACAAGCGTTGCCCGACAAGTACAAAGATCTTGAAACGGGGACCCGGGTCAAGATCGATCCACAGCGGACCGTGCCGCATCTCCAGGCCGAATTCGAAGCAAAACAAGTTACCCACTACGATTTATTGATCGGGCTGCACGCGCATGGCTGCAATGCCAGAATCATCGACGCGGCAGCGACCTACGGCTGCGGCTTTGTGATTTTTCCGTGCTGTGTGATTGATGAACCTTTCTATCCGCCGCTGGGTGTTCATTGGCTGGAGAGCCTGGCCGATTACGCCATCCGGCAAGGACATTCTATTCGACCTTTCAGGTTAAACTTCAAAGGTCAAAACATCGGCCTCTATTCGATGGGCAAATGCAAAGTCCGAAAGGACGCAGCGGCGATATAGACGTTGTCGCCGCTGAAGGCGTAACGACATCCACAAAAGTGAAGAGCTTTGGCTCTCAGCCCGCGTCCGCGCGGATCGAGAGCCAAAGAACCCTAAACTCAAGTTGTCAACTTCAGGACGCTAGAATTGCTCAACGGTCTTCCAACCATTCTCATCATCGATGACGACGATGACATCCGATTGACCCTGGTCGATTATCTAACCTACTGTGGTCATAAAGTGTGGGAAGCAAGTGATGGGGATCAGGCTCTCGCCCTCGCCCAAACTGAGACAGCGGAAATCGTGTTATTAGACGTGGTCATGCCCAGTCTGTCTGGCATGGAATTGATTCCCCAGCTGCAGATGCTTTTGCCCGGAGCCGCGATTATCCTCTTGACGGCTTACGGCTCTATTCCACAAGCTGTCGAAGCCATGCGCTTGGGCGTGTTCAACTATCTGGAAAAACCACTGCACCTTCAACAAGTGCAGGCTGTGATAGAGCAAGCCTGGAAAGCGAAACAAGCACTGGACAAAGCATTTGAAGACCTGACCAACCGAGAGCTGGAAGTGCTGCGCTTATTAGCCACCGGAAAAACAGATCTGGAAATTGCGGAGGCGCTGTGCCTCAGCGTGCATACCGTCAATACCCACACACGCAAGGTTTTTCTCAAACTTGAGGTGAATAATCGAACGCGGGCTGCAACTGCGTGGAATCGTTACCACTTAAAATGACAAGAGAGAATCTTGGAACCAAAGATCACTAATTCTAGGGATGTCTGGTTGATAAAAACAGTTTATTCTTGAGGAGAATGGAGCAAGCCAATCTCATTTATACAAGGAGAAAGTACAATGAATGTATCTGGTTTCGCGAAGGCGAAGTTACCTCGAGTTGGTGCAATAGGTATCGTGGTCGTACTCCTCGCTTTAGTGCTGAGCGCTCAAGTAGTAAACAAAGCTTGGGCTAAGCCAGGATTTGATTCTACATCTTGGTCTACTTACGTTGATCCACGATACGGTTTTTCGCTTGAGTATCCAACTGATTGGGATGTGCTCCCGCGCGATGATCGTGAAGGTACCTACGGCGGAGTCTTGACATTTGCACCCCATTCAGTGCAGGCTCGTGCAGCAACTTCACCTAGAATCGTAATCGGATTGTATATGGTAGAGCGTGATCCTGAACAACCTTTGGTTGAATGGACAGATCGCTATCAGCAGTCGAACAGTCTATTTGAATCATCCGAGATTACTATCCAAAGGCCCCAATCTGTTCAAACGCTAGCCGCAGATAATCACGAAGCGGTTTCTATGCGGGGTGTTTCGCCCCTCACATCCTTTCAGTTTACCAACATTCCGCGAGGAAAAACTGTTTGGTTTGTCTGGACCAATGTTGCAGACCAGAATGATCCCATCTACGAGCACGTGGTGAATTCTTTTCAGTTTGAAAAATTCTCACCCCGAACCCTAACAGAAGCCTATGGTGAAGGTTTTCAAGCGCAAAGAACATTGCCTGT
>JADGQE010000010.1 GCA_017882055.1 Thermoflexales bacterium | reverse complement strand
AAGTCAAAAAAACTGCCCAACAAAGCGTGCACCTGACGTGTGGGATTCTGCGGCATTTTCGAGCATTTTTCTGGCTTCGGGCTTTTCCTGCTCCCAAAGAGAATCTACGCCCGCCCCAGCGCCAGTAACGCAAACCGTTAGCCCGTTCGTTGCGGTCGAGGCAGAACGTGACGGCGTGTGATGAAGTCGATCAAGTCGGTCGCACGCCCACTGCGCTGTATCGGCCATGACCAACAGAGGGCCAGCCTTTTGGTGGTGGTCAAGCGATTTGCTCAGATCACATCGCAATCAAGAAGTTTTGGCGGATCGGTCGCGTGAGGATTGGCTTTAACAAGCCGGTCGATCAAGACGGGATCTGCAAGTAGGCTAGGGTGCGTGTTTACCGCTGGGTACGGCTCACCGATAAGTTGCAAAGTCAAGCGGTAATTTCTGCCGAGGGGTAGCCCCCGAGATAAAAACACGAGAAGACAGTCTGCAAAGAAAAGACCCTCAAGGTTTTCACTAGCAACCTTGAGGGTCTTAGCTATCTCACTTTGGCCGGTTTCTTTTTGGCCGTCAACGCAGGGGCGGCTTTGGCCGCTTTACCTTTCGCGGGTTTCGTCTCTTTCGGCAGTGCTAATGCGAGTTGCTTGACGGCGTCTTCAATCTCCGGCGCACTCACCCGCTCGACCGGTTTGATCAAAGCCATGACCGTCTCGCCCTTGGTCACTCGATACGCAATGATGCCGCCCGCTGCGCGGCCCACACTCTTGATCGACTTGGCTTTGATCGACTTCGTCTTGTTCTTCGAGGTGACGATCGTCAGTTCATCGCCCGGCTTCACGACGGCCACACCCGCCACGTAATCGGCTTCATCCAACTTGATCGCGCGAACGCCCTGCCCGGCCCGGCCTTGCTTTGGATATTCGGCCAACGCCGATCGTTTGCCCTGACCCTCCATCGTAATCAATAGCACATCCGAATCAGGATCAACCACATCTGCGCCGCAGACTTGATCGTCTTCAACTAACTTGATGCCTGCGACGCCGCCTGCGTTGAAACCCATCGCGCGCACGTCTTCTTCCACAAACCGGATCGACTGGCCGTGGCGCGTGACCAGGATGACTTCGCCTTCCCCCGGAGTCACAAGTGCCGAAGCAATCGCATCATCCTCGGCCACATTCATCACGCTGAATGAGCCGAACGCCTTGGCCAGATCGGCCAGCGTCACGCGTTTCACCACGCCCAACCAGGTGGTCATGAACAAATAGCCCTTCAACTCCGGCCCCTCTTTGGGCAACGCTACGGCCGCCACCACGCGCTGATCGCTCGGCACGCCAAAGACTTCGGCGGCCGGCATGGCCTGTTCTGCAATCTGGTGCACGGCGATCGCGCC
The DNA here is from genome assembly GCA_017882055.1 of Thermoflexales bacterium. Taxonomy (GTDB): domain Bacteria; phylum Chloroflexota; class Anaerolineae; order Fen-1058; family Fen-1058; genus JADGQE01. The sequence continues at coordinate 19,042 of JADGQE010000010.1, read as the reverse complement.
GGCCTGGCCGCCTTCAGTCATCACCATCACCGTATCACGCGCATCGGCATGAACGAAGACCGACGGCGCTTTATCCTCGACGATGGCCGGTCCTTCAGACGAGCGCACGACGGTGCCATCTTGATAAATCGTCACCCAGGCTGATCCGCTTTCAACCAGATCGTGAACCGTCACGATTTCCCCGACCTTGACGTCCTTCTCGACGATCTGCGTTCGCCGCACATCGCCGAACTTTTCCTTGAGCGCCAGCACCTCGTTCTTGATCACGCCCAGAATCTTCTTTTGATCTTTGAGCAAATCCTCAAGGTGCTTGATCAGCGCTTTCTTTTCTTTGTACTCGGCCTCGATCTTCTCACGCTCGAGCCGGGCCAGGCGGCGCAGCGGCATGTCGAGGATGGCTGTGGCCTGAAGCTCGCTCAATTTGAAGTGCTTCATCAAGCCGGTCCTGGCCGCCTCGGCATCCGGGCTGCGCCGAATCAGCTTGATCACTTCATCGAGATTTGCCAGCGCCTTAAGCAAGCCTTCGAGGATGTGCGCGCGCTCTTTGGCGCGTGCCAGATCGAACTGGCTGCGGCGTGTCACGATGACCTGCCGGTGTTCGACGAACAATTGCAGCATGCGCTTGAGCGTGAGCATACGCGGTTCGCCATCGACCAGCGCCAGGTTGATAATGCCAAACGTCGATTGCATCGGCGTGTATTTATAGAGTAAGCCCAGGATCGATTTCGGATCGTCGACCGTGCGGCTGAGCTCGATGATGATGCGCATGCCCGTTCGATCGCTCTCGTCGCGCAGATCGGTGATGCCTTCGATCTTGCCGTCGCGCACCAGATCGGCGATGCGTTCGATCAGGCTGCTCTTATTGACTTGATACGGCAACTCGGTGATGATAATGCGGCTCTTGCCACGCTCGGCCTCTTCGAGGAAGGCCTTGGCCTGAATAATGACGCGGCCGCGGCCGGTGGCGTACGCGGCGCGGATCGCATCGCCGCCCTCGACCGTTTCATTGTAGCGAAACAGCACGCCGCCCGTCGGAAAGTCCGGCCCTTTGACAAACTGCATCAGATCATCGACGGTGACTCGATCGAGTCGATCCCATTTGGCAATCACATGCGCCAGCGCGTCGCAGACTTCGCCCAGATTATGCGGCGGGATATTTGTCGCCATACCGACCGCGATACCCGTCGCGCCGTTGACCAGCAGATTCGGCACGGAAGAAGGCAGCACGTTCGGCTCTTTAAGTGTGCCGTCGAAGTTCGGCGTAAAGTCAACCGTATTCTTCTCGATATCACCCAGCAGCCCCATCGACATCGCCGCGAGCCGCGCTTCGGTATAACGCATTGCCGCGGGTGCGTCGCCGTCGACCGAGCCGAAGTTGCCCTGCCCGTCGACCAGCAAATAGCGCATCGAAAAATCCTGCGCCATGCGCGACATGGCGTCGTAGACCGCCGCGTCGCCGTGCGGGTGATATTTGCCCAGCACCTCGCCGACGATACGCGCCGATTTCTTGTAAGACGATGGCGGCTGTAAACCCATGTCGTGCATCGCATACAAAATGCGGCGATGCACCGGCTTCAACCCGTCCCGCGCATCGGGCAGCGCGCGCGATACGATGACGCTCATCGCGTACGAGAGGTAGGCCTGCTGCATCTCGTGATCGATATCGATCTGGCGAATCAGGCCAAATTCAGTACTGGCCGCAGCATTGACTTCGCTGCCGTTGTCTTTCTCGGTTTCTTTGTCGACGTTCTTGCGTTTAGCCATAGGAATTCCTATTCAACAAAATTGATCGAGCTGCATCTTAACCGACCAGGCCCAACTTGTCAACGGCAGATGGAACGAAAACCACGGAGGCACGGAGAGCACGGAACTCAGTGTCCTCTACACCTCCGCAGTTAAGAACTTCCGCTCTCGGCGGAATCAGTGATCAGCCATCCCGGTTGACTCGATGAGTTCACGGAAGCGCACGATCAGATCGTTCAATTCGCGTTCGGCCTGATCGAGTTGCGCCTGGGTACGCGCGGCAACTTCAATGAGCAGATCGCGGCCGCGCGCCTTTTGCAAAGCATATTCAAGTTTCAACGACAGCAGCGCGCCCTGATTGAGTTCGTTGATTTCAGATCGGACCCGGCGGATCGCGGCGTCCAATCGATCGTGCTCGGACTGCAAACGTACTCGCTTTTGCTCGATCGTTTCGGCGCGGCCCGCTTGCGCGTCGCCGACTTCGCGCAACAGCTGCCGCAGCGACGCTAAATCTTGCTGAGCGTACCACGCATTCACCTGTGTCATTTTTTCGCTGCGCTTCACGCGATCGACTTCATCGACAGCCAAGTCGGGATGAACGCCCTTAGCCAGTTCACGATAGAGCTGCTTGAGATCGAGCTTCAGTGCCGGATCGATCGGTTGCGCAGGCACAGGTTTGCTCTGCGCTTCTTCGGCAGCCGCAGACGCCGTTTCGGATCGGCGGCGCTGCTCGCGCAATCGATATTCCACTTCGGCTTCGAGTTGCGAAGGCGCCAACGCTTTGCCGCGCAGCCGGATCAGATCGATCCGCAGTTGATACTCGGCGATGTGCAGCTGGGCGGCTTCGAGCCGGGCCTGCAGCGGGCCGACGCGCGCGTTATAAATCAACTCGAACTCGCCCAGTTCGACGATCAGATCGGCGCGTTCTTGCTCAAGGCGCGCCAGTTGATCGCGCAGGCGCATCACCTCAGTTTCGAGACGATCGAGATCAGACAACGGATCGGTCATCGCTATTCGCCCTCAAAGCGACTGCAACAAACCTTAAAAAGAATCGGCAGCGATCGAGATTCGATCGCTGCCGAGTTTTATGCTAAACCGGGTTTCTGATCCTTCACTTAGCCCGCGAGAGGCAGCACCGGTTCTTCACTCACAGGCGGCTCGGCGGGTGTCGAGGGATTGGCCCCGACCAAACGCTCCTTGTGGAAGCCCGTTCCAGCCGGGATGAGCTTACCAATGATCACATTCTCTTTCAGGCCCAGCAGATCGTCGCGCTTGCCTTCGATCGCCGCACCCGCCAAAACTTTGATCGTGTGCTGGAACGACGAGGCGCTCAAGAACGAGTCGGTGCTCAAGGCCGCCTTGGTCACACCCAGCAGCACCGGCACCGCCGTGGCTGCGCGTTTGCCGTCTGCCAGCAGTTTATCGTTGATGTCCTGCAGCGCCAATCGATCGACGAGTTCGCCCGGCAGCAGCTCCGTATCGCCGCTGGACACGATCTGCACTCGATTCATCATCTTACGCACGATGACTTCATAGTGCTTGTCGTTGATGTTCACACCCTGCGAGCGATAAACCTTCTGCACCTCGGTCAGCAGATACAACTGCGCGGCATCACGGCCCAGAATGCGCAGGATGCGATGCGGGTTAAGTGCACCTTCGGTCAGTTGTTGACCGCTGGTGACTTGCGCGCCATCTTCGATCAGCAGCCGCGCCGAGACCGGCACTTCATATTCGCGCTCGTCGACGACTTCATAGATCACCGCCAGCGGCTTGTTCTTGCGAATCGAGACGCGGCCGGTGTGCTTGGCGACGACCTCTTGATCGCCGCGGGTGGCAATGACCTGGCCTTCGGTGATTTCATGGCCATGTTCTACTTTCAAAGCCCAGTTGCCCGGCACTTCGTAGTCATCCTTGACGAGTTGGCTGGACTTGACCCGGAGCAAGCGCATGCCGCCATCGGTGCGAACGATCTGAACCACGCCGTCGATATCAGACATGACCGCTTCACCGCGCGGCTTCTTGCGCGCTTCAAACAATTCCTCGACACGCGGCAGACCGTGCGTGATGTCGCCGCCAGCCGCCACACCGCCGGTATGGAACGTGCGCAGCGTCAACTGCGTGCCTGGCTCGCCGATCGACTGAGCGGCCACGACACCGACGGCCGCGCCTAGTTCGACCGTGGTGCCGCGGCCAAGGTCGCGGCCATAGCACATCTGGCAAATGCCATAGCGCATTTCGCACGTCATCGGCGAACGCAAGTAGACTTCTTCAACACCCGATTTATCGACCAGTTCAGCCTGGTCTTCGTTCAGGATCTCATTGCGATCAGCGATCAGCTCGCCGGTCTTCGGATTCAACACGGGGGCGGCCATCACCCGCCCAATCACACGCATCATCATGCTCTGCCCGCCGACGTCGTCCTTGCGACGAATCCAGATGCCGCTTTCCGTGCCACAGTCATGATCGTTAATCATCACATCCTGCGCCACGTCGACCAGGCGGCGAGTCAGATAACCGGCGTCCGCAGTACGCAGCGCAGTGTCAGCCAGACCCTTGCGCGCGCCGTGCGTCGAGATAAAGTATTCGAGGGCCGTCAAACCTTCACGGAAGTTCGAGCGGATCGGCAGCGCGATAATGCGCCCGGACGGATCGGCCATCAGGCCGCGCATACCGGCCAGCTGTGCGATCGGTGAGAAGCCGCCCTTCGTCGCGCCCGACAATGCCATCACGCTCAAGTTGCCATTGGGCGGCAGCACCTTGCGCACCGCATCGGCCACCAGGCCCGTCGCCTGCTGCCACAGTTCAATCATGCGGTTATACTGCTCTTCTTCGGTCAACAGACCACGCCGATACTGGCGTTCCACTTCGCTAACCTTCGCTTCGACCTCGCCCAGAATCTTATACTTCGCTTCCGGCACGGCGATGTCGGATACGGCGATCGACACGCCCGATCGAGTCGCATACTTAAAGCCGGTATTCTTGATCGCATCGACCAGGTCCGTGGTCGCCTCGAGACCCAGCCACTGATAGCAGCGCGCCACCAGATCATTCAGCTTGCCGCGATCGAGCACTTCGTTGACGAAGCGAATCTCAGGCGGCAGGATCATGTTGAACAGGGCGCGGCCAACCGTCGTGTCGATCATACGCAGGCGCGGCTTGCCATCCGCAAAGCGCTCGTTATGAACACCATAGACGGTCTCGGTGTGCAACTTGATCTTCGCGTGCAGGTGAACTTGCCCCAGCGAGTAAGCCAGTTCGACTTCATCGGGGTCGGAGAAAGCGCGTCCCTCGCCCTTGACGCCATCCGTCAGCATGGTGAGATAGTAAACGCCCAGCACCATGTCTTTGGCCGGACCGACCACGGGCTCACCGGAGGCCGGCTTGAGCAAGTTCTTAGTCGAGATCATCAACTCGCGCGCTTCTTTAACGGCCTGATCGGACAACGGCACGTGCACTGCCATCTGGTCGCCGTCGAAGTCAGCGTTGAACGCGCTGCACACCAGCGGATGAATCTGAATCGCCTTGCCTTCAACCAACACCGGCTCAAAGGCTTGAATACCCAGGCGGTGCAGCGTCGGCGCGCGGTTGAGCAGCACTGGCCGCTGTTTGATCACTTCTTCCAGCACTTCCCACACTTCAGGCCGCTCACGCTCGATGATGCGCTTGGCGCCCTTGACATTGCTGGCAAAGTTGTATTGAACGAGTTTGCTGATCACGAACGGCCGATAGAGTTCCAGCGCCATCGTCTTGGGCAGACCGCACTGATGCAGCTTTAATTTTGGCCCGATCACGATCACCGATCGACCGGAGTAGTCGACGCGCTTGCCCAACAGGTTGCGGCGGAAGCGGCCCTTCTTGCCTTTGAGCATATCACTCAACGACTTCAGTTCGCGGCGGCCACGGCGGCTCAACGCCTTGCCGCGCTGCGAATTATCGATCAGCGAATCGACGGCTTCCTGCAACATGCGCTTCTCGTTGCGCACAATCACATCCGGCGCACCGAGCTCAAGCAATCGCTTCAAGCGGTTATTGCGATTGATCACGCGCCGATACAGATCATTCAGATCGGAAGTGGCGAATCGACCGCCATCGAGCTGCACCATCGGGCGCAGATCGGGCGGAATCACCGGCAGCAGCGTGAGGATCATCCACTCGGGCCGGTTATTGCTCTTCTTCAGGCTTTCGACCACACGCAGTCGCTTGATGGCTTTCTTGCGCTTCTGCTTGCTCTTGCTAGTCTTGACTTCGCGCCACAGTTCCTTGGACATCTGCGCGAGATCAAGCCGGCTTAAAATTTCGAGGAAGGCTTCCGCGCCCATGTCGGCCTTGAAGACCTGACCCCAACGGCTCTTGAGATCGCGGTAACGCGGCTCGGTGAGGAATTGTAGTTTAGCCAGGCTCTTGAGTTCTTCGCGATCGGCGTCAACCTTTTGACGATGCGCCTCAAGGTCTTCGGCGACTTTCGCCTCGATGGTCACGATTTCATCCTTCGACGCGCCCTTCCAGTATTCGATTTCGCCTTCAAGTTTGGCAAGCGACTTCTGACGCTCTTCCGCGTTCTTCGCCTCGAGCTCAGCTAACTTGGCCTTGACCGCTTTGTTTAAGCGGGTCTGATGCTCGCGGCCAATCGTCTCGCCTTTTTCGGCAATCGTGATGCGAGCAGCTTCAAACACAATCGACGCACGGATTTCCTTGCTCATCCGCTCATCGACACGATCCTGCAACTGCTGCGCTTCCTTCATCACGGATTCGGTCGCAGCGTTCAACTTCTCGTCGAGTTTGGCCGCTTTCTCATCACGCAATTCTTTGCGTTTGGCGAGTTCCGCATCGACCTTCTCTTTGATGGCCTTGCCGGCATCCCGCCCGCCCTGCTCCAGCCGCTTGCGTTCCCGTTCGGCCTCTTCGTCCAGGCGCTTGATCGCTTTCAAACGCGCTTCTTCGTCGACGTGAGTGACCACGTACTGCGCGAAATACAATACGCGATCGAGGTTACGGCGCGAAATATCCAGCAGCACACCCAGATACGAAGGCACGCGCCGCGTGTACCACACGTGCGCCACGGGCGCAGCCAATTCGATATGGCCCATGCGCTCACGCCGCACCGCCGCACGTGTCACTTCGACGCCGCACTTGTCGCAAATGATGCCGCGATAGCGCACATTCTTATACTTGCCGCAATAACACTGCCAATCTTTCGTCGGCCCAAAGATCGCTTCGCAGAACAAGCCATCCTTCTCAGGACGCAGTCTACGATAATTGATCGTCTCAGGTTTCGTCACTTCGCCATACGACCACGATCGAATCTGATCCGGTGATGCCAGACTCACCCGTAACGCTCGAAAGTCTTTTGCTTCCACCCGACGCCTCCTCAATTAAGTTCGAACCTTGCGAGGGGTCCCTGTCAAGTTGACCATTCATGGTTTGACTAATAAGTCCTGCGTAGTCCCAAAGGCAGCGAGAGCACTGCAAAACTCAATGGTCAAACCATCCGCGCGCCCAACCCTCGCAAGGTTAAGCCGATCTCAAGCAACAAAACTCTCACGGGCAAGCCAAAAGAAGCGCTAGAAGACTTAATGTCTTCAGCGCTCCTGCCCGTGAGTTAGTGCAGATATCATTGTGTGCGGTAATTATAGCCTGTTCCAGACTCCTGTCAAGCAAACGAGAATTTTTCCACTGCCAGGGCCAGTGAGGTTCGGCACAAACGCAAATAAGCTTTCGGTCAGCGAAAGCCACGGCGTTCGCGTTAAGCACCAGTGTCACTCGCCGGAACATACACTCGAATAGCCGCCTCGCCATTGACGGGGCATTTGTACTCGCAGATGCCGCAGCCGATGCAGCGCTCACGCAACACATGCGGAAGCTTGATCTTAGCTACGCTGCCATCTTCGCGAGTGATCGAGGCTTCTTCCAGCTTGATGGCCTTATCGGGCAAAGGGCACATCTCTTCGCACACGATGCAATCGCGTCCATCGGCCCACGCAATGCAGCGATTCTGATCGATGTACGACCAGCCGATAACTTGCTGTCGTTTCTCGTCTAAGGCCAGCGGCGGAATCGCCTGTACCGGGCAAGCCTGGCCGCAAGCACTGCACGAGTAATCGCAGTAGCCGAGGCGCGGCACCAGCACCGGCGTCCACAAGCCCGCCAGTCCCGCTTCGACCAAAGCCGGCTGAAGCCCATTCGTCGGGCAAGCACGCAGGCATTCGCCACAACGAATGCATTTGGTTGGCAGATCATTTTCACGCGCGCCGGGTGGACGAATCAAACGTGGATTCTCACGCCGCGATACGGCATCGCTGCGGAACAGGCTGATCGCTGTGATGGCCGTGCCAAACGCAACCAGCAGATGTCGGCGGCCCGGATCATATGGCTGCCACTCGACGCGCGGAGCAGCAGCGGAGAATTTCGTGCCAGCCCGGTGGCAGCTGTCCAGGCATTCGAGGCACAGGGTGCATTCGCCCGGATCGCTGGCATAACCCTTGTCAGGATCGATTGTACCGGTCGGGCAGCTTTGGGCGCATAAACCGCATTCGTTGCAACGTTCGACTGATACTCTACGCCGCACGAACGAGAACTTGCTCAACAGACCCAACAATCCGCCGAGCGGGCACAAGTAGCGACACCAGAAACGCGACGCCAGCACATTCAGCGCGACGACGCCAATGAATACAGCTGCCAACAACAACGCATCGCGGTAATAGGCCGGAGCGGTCGGCAGAACACTGGGACGTATCAGCGATTCAAAAGACGAAACCATGGGGCGCAGAGCAGGCAAACTGTACAACGCGGACTCGATGGCCGTTACGGCTTGATCGAGCGCCGGCCAGACGCTGGTCGACACGGTGCGATACAACAGCGTGATCGGATCGAAGATCATGAACGTCAGATTGCCGAACAGCGCTGCGGCGAGGATCGTCAACAGCAACACATACTTCACGGCGCGCCACGAATCGCGCGGCGCGGCACGGTTGCCACGCCAGCGGCGCAGCGAGAACAGATCGAGGAGCGTACCAAGCGGACACAGCCAACCGCACCACGCCCGACCAAAGGCAATCGTCAGTGCGATGGTAAGCAGTGCCAGCGCCGATCCAGCTAAGACGATGCGGCTGGAAATGAGCTGACCTAGCATCGCCAACGGATCGAGCCGCATGAAAACGTTCGCGGTTTCACCGGGCCAGCCGCCGTTGCGAGCCTCGACGAACAGCACGATGAAGATCAACAACGCGGCATATTGCACCCCGCGTCGAAGCGTGATCCAGCCTGATACTTGTCGACGTCTAGCGCGGAGCGCCTTAGCCACCAACCGCGACCTCCTCGATCTTAAGGCTCTTGAGATCGCTGCGTCCCAGGCCTGCCTTTGCGCCAGCACTGATGTAACTGATCTCTTCCGGCTTCAGGCCGAACAACGACGCCGCATAACTATCGGCGGCAACAATGTCAGAGCTGACGATCAGCGTATCCAGTTTCTTCACGTCGTTCAAATCGCCGCCCGTCGGGCCGTTATTCGTCAAAATGCGGACCGCATCGACGATGGTCAAAACCGGCCGGATGCGACTCGTCAGATCGGTCAGGCGTTGGCCGATATTGGCGTGGATCACCTCTCGATCCCGGATCGTACCCATCAAGTTTTTCATACCCAACGTCAACCCGGCGAGACTGTGGTGCTTGGCAATCGGCACATTGATCACCACGGCATTCAGAATGTCCTCGTAGATGTTAGCACGTTTCAGACTGGTAGCGCCGGCAATTTCGGTGTCGACAAATTTCAAGCGCGACATCACTTCCATCTCTCCGCCCGCGGCCTTCACCTGTTCTTCGATGCCGCTGATCGCATATGCCTCTTGCGGAGTGCCGCCAAACGGAAAGTCCATCACACGGACGCGGCGCGCGCCCGCTTCGAGCGCCAGTTTCACAACTGCACCAACAACCCACGGATTGGTCGTAGCCGCATACTCGTAGGTGTGATAGGCCACACAGATATTGGGTTTGACGATGACATCATCACCAGATTTGACAAATTGTTCCATCCCACCGATGGCCTTCAATGCCTGTCGTACCAGCTCGGCGGGATCCGGGCCGCGCGCCACCACGAGGTCTGGACGCACCATAGCCGTGGCAGTGGGCGCGCTGGTAGCAGCGGGCACGGTGGTAGCAGTAGCCGATGCGGCAGAGGCAACAGTAGAAGCAAGGGTCGGCGCAGTAGTTGGAAGTTGAGTGGCTGTAGCCGGCAACCCAGTAGGTGATGGGGCGGCACTGGGTGTCGAGGCCGTAGGTTGGCCACAAGCGCTCAAAGCGGCTGTCCCCAGACCGACAGCGGCCAAACGCAGGAAATCACGGCGGGTAAAATCTTTCATGCTGTGCAACTCCTTTCGAGGTAAAGGATGACGATTACTTACACAACCGACGTGGAATCTTCAGAAGCAACGACCATCTACTACACATGCGGTGGCGAAATCTTACACCGATAGTCAAATCCTGGCAACATGAATGAAGTACCACCGGCTTGACTGCGATCTCGTACTTGATAAGCCGCGGTAAAACTCTGCGACTCAACCGGCGTGCATGGCCAATCTAAAACAAACGACCCGGCCGTAAGGGTCGAGTCGCTGTTTCTGCGCCGAAACAAAGGGCCAATGAAGCCCTTCGAGTCGATCAGTGATAGGGCCTAAGCTGGATTCTGCTGTTCAGTCGGGGCTGTCGGCTCTGCAGCAGGTGCAGATTCAGCAACGGGAGCCTTGGCTTTGGGCAGGAACTTAAACATCTTAGTTCCGCACACGGGGCAAACGCCCTGTGCCGCCGGGCGGCCATTCTTCATCGTCACAATTGCTACATTGCTCACAACACGTTCTGCCTTGCACTTCATACAATAGGCCTTAATCTCGTCAGTCATGGTAATTCCTCCTTTTTTAGGGCAAGTTGAATTTGGTTACCAACGTTCAGAAGTAGCTGAGAGTCTACCACGCTTAAACTATCAGCGCAAGCCAATGGGTTAGAAAAGTTATGTCCGATTATATAAAGCCACCTGAGGCTCAATTCGCTTCGCACTTGACCTTGCGAACGTTAGGTGAGCAAGGTATAATCTCCCCGTTACTGTCACCGAGGAGATGTAGTGTATGCCAACGTATGACTATCGATGTGATCGATGCGAAAATCGATTTGAGCGTGTCCAGAAGTTCAGCGACTCACCCGTCAAGACTTGTCCCAAGTGTAAAGGTCCTGTCAAGCGAGTCGTTCACGCCACCGGGATTGTTTTTAAAGGCTCAGGGTTCTATATCAACGACTCGCGCAAGGCTGCGGGCAAGTCGACTGAATCAGCGCCGGCTCCAAAGGTAGAAGCGGCCTCGAAGGCGGATTTGACCTCGAAATCTGAGTCGCCCAAGCCGGCAGCTATATCGGAGAAGTAGTGCCTGACCCTGCAAATTACAAACGGGCCGAGGGATTACCCCGGCCCGTCGTGTTTATTCTAAGCCTCGCCAACTATAGTTGAAAACCACCTTCGGCGCTAATAACCTTCTGCTTGTAGCCGCTGACGAATTCTTCCAGGCGCTGTCGCAGTTCCTGCCATTCTGTCCCACCGACAATATTTTGCATAGTCGGCAGATCGGGAGCCAGGCCGCCAGCCTGAATCTGGGCACAGTTGCCAAAGGCCGTAAACCAGACTTCGGTCGGTTGCAGCCCGATCTTGAGCAGACCCGGCACAAAATCCTGAATGATAAACTGGAAGTATTCTGCCTCGCGACCAGCCTGTATATCCCAATTCATCAGCAGCTTAACCATAGTTATTCCTCACGTTTGAATTCTATCACATCTTGAGGCTTTCCGGCTGCGCAGGCAAGTTGGCTATGGCGTACCCAGTTGCTCGATGATCTTTTGGGCCTCCGCCTTGATGGGATCAGGCGGATTCAATTGAATGCACTGATTGAGCACACGTATCGCATCGGCTTTTCGACTCTGCAGCGCATACGTCTTGCCCAGCGCAAAAAGCGCCTCCGGCGAATCTGGCAACAAGACCGTAGCCTTCTCCAATGTACCACCCGCCTTGTCATAGTCCTTGTTGAGCAAATAGACATTCCCCAGACCGATGTAGGCCTGGCCAAGGGTAGGATCGAAGCTTAACGCGGCCTGGAATTCCTTCTCGGCGTCAGAAACCTTGTCCTGTTGAACGTAGGCAGCGCCTAATAGATAATGCGTCACCGCATCATTCGGCTCGATCGATAGAGCTTTTTGATACTGAGTAATTGCATCGTCCAACTGCCTCTTCTGATAATAGACAACACCGATGTTCGTGTACGCGCCAGCCCGATCGGGGGCCAGTTTCACCACGGTCTGATATTCGGTCAGCGCCTCATCGAGGCGATTCATATTTGCCAGAACGTTACCGGCCAAAAAGTGTTCGTCGGCACTCTGCGGATCGAGGAACGCTACCGCTTTAGCGTCCAGACTGAGGCCTGCCGCGAAACGAGTCTGCGCCTGGTCTTTTTGGTTAGCCTGCAAATATGCACGACCTAATAGCATATGGGCTTCAGCCGACCCCGGCGCATTTCCAACCGCTTTCTCTAGCGAGGCGATTGCTTCAGCCGATTTTCCGGCTTTCAGCGCTTCTCGACCGGCATCCAGCGGCGAAGGGGGAGCGCTGTTGCACGCAACGGACAGGATCACCAACACGAACGATAGGATCAACCCCAGCAGAAAACGATGCATTCTCATTCGTCTTTACCCTCGTCTTTGCTCTTGAGTTCAAGCAGCACAATCTGCGTCTCATCAGGCAAACCACCACGGCTGACCTTGAGCACTTCCTGCGGTGGAACTTTGTCCAGACCCATTTCCTTCAGGAACTTGCTGACTGGATCAAGTTTGGATTCAAAGTCGGGCACTTTGTAATGCATCGGGATCACAATGTGTGGCTCAAGCAAGCTAACGACTTCAGCCGCCTGCGCCGCGGTGAGACTTTCTCCGCCGCCGACCGGCACCAGCAGCACATCGACGCTGCCCAAAGCCTCTTCCACTTGCGCCTGTGTCGGGACAATGTTGAGATCGCCCAGATGGCAAATCGTCAGCTCCTCAAACTCGAACAGGAAAACGGTGTTGCGCGGCGCAGCTTCTTTCTCTTTCTTCGATTTGCGATCACCCCGCAGTTCTAGCCCAGTCACAAAGACCGACGAGACTTCATATTCACCCGGCCCGGACAGAACTTGAAAATCGCCTTTAACGCCTTTGACAAAATTGTGATCGTCCGCATCATGGCTGACGGTGACGATATCGGCCCGCACGCGTGGCAGAATCAACCCCAGGTCTTTGCCATACGGATCCGTCACGACCGTTGCTGCTCGATCGCGCAAACGGAAGCAGCTATGTCCCATCCAGGTAATTTCAACCGGCATGACTCACTCCACTGAAGATAGATTGAACGCGAAGTTATTATACTCAGATCGAACGGGAATGCCAATGCGCGTATAATAGCGGCATGGTTGATTCACCTTTGAAACTCCAATCGTTTCTGGCCGGCACGGGTCAGATCGAACAGATCGATCCGATCACGCGGCTGCTGCTGCCAAACACCACTCGTTCGCAGTATTCCGATGCGCAGCTCGACGATTATGCGGGCCTCCCGCGCCGATTGTTCCCGCATCGCCCCCCGCTCCACTTTTCGATCCGCGCGCGTTTTTCCGGCGAGGCCATTGTGGGCACAGCCGGCTTCGGCTTTTGGAATCAGCCCTTCATGCCCGGCGGCGGCCTGCCCACGCTGCCACGCGCGATCTGGTTCTTCTATGGTTCGCCACCGTCTAATATGGCATTGGCGCTCGACGTGCCCGGCTACGGCTGGAAAGCGGCTACGATCGATGCACTGCGTCCAGCGGCGCTGGCAATCGCCCCACTCGCACCGATCGTTTTGCTGTTCAATCGATCGCGGCGAATCTATCGACGCATATGGCCCATCGTTCAAAAAGCTTTAACCATTCAAGAACAATTGCTGCCGACGGAAACGATGCGAGACTGGCACACTTACACCATCGAATGGGGAATCAATCAAGTGAGGTTCAGGATAGATGATCGGCTCGTGCTGGAAACCGATCGAGCGCCGCGCGGGCCGCTGGGTTTCGTCGCGTGGATCGACAATCAATTCGCCGTCGTCACACCGACCGGTCGAATTCGATTCGGGCTGCTCGATTCAGATCAGCCACAGTGGCTGGAGATAAAAGAGACCAGGTTGCTGTGAGCAACCTGGTCTCTTTTCGTTTAGAAATCTGCCTTCAAAATCAACGGCCCTTCGGCTTTCGTCAAGCCGGACCGACTTTCTAATGTGACGGCCATGCTGCGATACTCATCGGCTTCTTTGGGGCGATCCCAAACCCATAAGCCGGAGCCGCTGGCATCGATTTTGAACGTTCCCCCGGCCACGACTTCATTAGCGCTGTTGATCCACCAGCATTGATACACGGCGCTGCCCTGCACGGACGCTAAGCCCTGCACGGCTAAGGCAACTCTATTATTGGAAACATATAAAGTGCCCGTTGCAGACGCCGCGACTGGCTCAAACTTGACCGGCATCGTCTGGAAATTCGAAGGGAGGAAGAAGTCCTGAATCGATGCGCGCCACTGGGTTAAACGATCAAGGCGAACCTGTTGGTCGCCGACCTGCGACTGAAGCGACAAAGCCCAGCTGCTCAATACAACCACCAGGGCTAATGCTATCGCCGCCGGCACAAGCGCCGCCACAGGTCGAAATACCCAGCGCTTGGACTGTACCCGTTGAGGCTGCTTGCTCACACGGACCTGCGACATTAGCCGTTGCTTGATCTGTAGTGAAGGCGTGCCAGTCTGGGCGGGAGATAACGCCAGCGCCTCGAGCGCAGGTCGCAGCGAATCCAGCTCGGCCCGGCAACGCGCGCAAATCCGTAGATGCGCAGCCAGTGCCACCGCTTCATCGACTTCCAACGCATCTAATAACGAACCGGGCAACAACTCATCAGCCGCTGCACAATTCAGTATTTCAGTCACGCCTATGCCTCGCCTTCCAACAATACTTCGAAGCTTCTAACATATCTACCAATACGAATGCACATCGATTTTAGATTGCAATAGAGACTTCCAGCTTCCGAGCACCCCGGGCAAATTACGCCTTATCGGCATTTTGCCGCTGCAGTAGTTCATCGCGCAGTTTCAGCATACCAAGGCGCATACGCGTTTTGACCGTGCCCAGCGGTGTTCCAGTCTTATCTGCGATTTCCTGCTGCGTTAGCCCGCCAAAATAGGCCATTTCCAGCGCTTGACGTTGCGGCCCGGGCAGTTGCGCCAGAATCGATCGGACCAGATCGCGCCGTTGGTGCAAATCGACAACTTCCTCCAGCTGATCTGCTTGAGGAGTCTTAAGCGCATCGTCCAGTTCCACCGAATTTCCTTCGGGCCGGACGTTCAATCGGCGCAGCTCATCAATCGCGCGATGGCGCGCCACGCTCATCAGCCACGCCACAAAGCGGCCGCGATCGGCGACAAACGAATTGGCGGCCCGCCACACACTCCAAAATGAATCCAAGACAATTTCTTCGGCCAGCGCACGTTCGCCAACGACGCGCAGAGCCAGACTGAAGACCAGGCGGTTGTAGCGATCATACAGTACGCTCAGAGCCGCTTCGTCACGCCGGGCCACTAATCCGATTAGAACTGAGTCGTCGAGGGTCGAGTAATCCACGGGCCAAATTGTATCATAAAGCCTTTGGCCTGCCTAACACCAGATGACGTTGGCAGCCCGCTATGCAGCCCCAGGGTGTTGGGGTACAATCGCTTTATGAACGAAAAACCCTTGATCATCAGTATCGTAGCCGACCTGATGCTCTCAACCCAGATTGATGATGCCGCCCACGCCGCCGATTGCGAAGTGGCCCATCCGATCGATACCGCCGGTTTTGCGGCTGCGCTGCATCGCCACCCGCGTTTGATTATCATCGATGCAGGCTTGACGAATCTGCCGTGGATCGATTGGGTGCAGGCCGCCAAAGACGATCCAGCTACAGACGCGGTGCCGATCATTGCGTTTGGTTCGCATGTTGATCTGGCACTGCGTGATCGCGCCCTGGCCGCCGGTGTCGATCGCTATCTGGCGCAATCGAATTTCTTCGACGGGCTGCCGGAATTCATCGCGGCGGCAGTGCGCGAAGCCACCAATCAGCCCTGCAACGAGCCGCTGCCTGAAAGTGTCCTGCGCGGCTTTGAGGAATTCAACGCGGGCCAATACTTCGAACAACATGAAACGCTCGAACTGGCCTGGCGGGCGGAGATGCGGCCGATCCGCGATTTGTATCGCGGCATCTTACAGATCGGCGTAGCCTGTTTGCAAATCGAACGCGGCAACGCGGCGGGGGCGCTGAAGATGATCGATCGGGCCACGCGCTGGCTTCAGCCGTTTCGCCCAATGTGCCAGAGCGTTGACGTCGATCGACTGCTGGCGGATGCCGAACAGCTGCGAAACGAAATCAATCGGCTGGGGTTACATCACCTCAGTCGCTTCAATCGCGGCCTGTTTCCCAAAGTGCATCTACTGGATTCAGATCGCCGCGCAACCAATCACCAATTGACCCTTTGACCAGGCAACTCATTTTACTCACGGAGCAATCGGACTTGGACTTCACCAATAAAGTAGCCGTCATCACGGGATCGGGACGCGGCATCGGCCGCTCCATCGCGCTGCATTTCGCGCAGCACGGCGCGGACATTGTCGTCAATTTCTTTCGCAATCGCGCGCCGGCTGAAGATACGGCCGCCGAGATCGAAAAGTTGGGCCGCAAAGCCATCGTCGTCAAAGCCGACGTGGGCGAGCCGGAGGGCATCGAGACCTTGATCGATGAAACTGAAAAAGCCTTCGGCGGATTGGACATTCTGATCTGCAATGCGGCTTCGGGCTACAATCGACCGGTGATGGAGCAGAAGATCAAAGGCTGGGATTGGACGCTTAACATCAATGCCCGATCGGTGTTGTTCCTTGCGCAGAAGGCCGCGCCGTTGATGCATAAGCGCGGTCGAGGGTACATCGTCAGCCTCAGCAGTTTAGGATCGATCCGCGTGATGCCAGACTACGTCGTGGTCGGCGCCAGCAAAGCTGCCATCGAAGCGATCACGCGCTACCTCGCCGTCGAACTCGCGCCGCTGGGCATTGTCGTCAATGCGGTGTCGGGCGGCGTTGTCGAGACGGAGGCTCTCAAGCATTTTCGCATCATGAAGAACGACAACATCCTGGTCGCTGCCGCCGATCGCACGCCGGCCGGCCGCATCGTCACGCCCGAAGACATCGCCAACGTGGTCGCTTATTTATGCACGCCGCAGGCTGAAATGATTCGGGGACAGACCATCATCGTGGACGGGGGTTACACGTTGTTGGTGTAATGCGTGATGCGTAGTGTGTAATGAAAAAACGGGCCGCTGCTCTTCAGCAAGCCCGTTTTTAATTCGCGGCGAATGAATCGTTGGTCATTCACTGATGTGCCCATCAGCCACTGATCGCAGTCGTGTTTGGATAAAGTCTCTCACCCGGTTCGCAGCCTCAAGCGCTTCATCAGCCAGCTCAAGCGTCACAGACACACCGGGATACCGGGCCGCAACAGCATAGCCGTCAAGTCTGTCCAGGTCAACACGTAATGCTTCAAAGCCCACATCGAGCAGCAAGCACATTTCAAGCAATGGAATCAGCGGGTGTGTGTACGGAAACCGAATACGGTGTTCTTGCAAGAAAGCCTTGAGATATTTCTCGGCGCACTGCTGACTGTGGAAACAAATCGCGTCCGTGATCGGAACATCAGCATGGCGCCGCGCCAGCCGCGCCACCTCAAAATCGTTGTCCGCTTTGGACACCCACTCAGCGGTCAGCTCTTTCATAAAGCACTTGACCTTTACGAGTGATCTCTTCCAAGAACCAGTCGTCGAGGGCGATCCGCCGATCGATTTCGGCCTGGGATCGCACCACCACATCGACGCTAAATGGCCGGCGCGGCAGCGAGTTTCGAACAGCTTGTATAGCCGATCCTTCACCCTGCGGTGTGTCCATGACCACCAGCAAGTCGACATCACTCCACGGCTGCGGTTCACCGTAAGCGTACGAACCAAACAGAATAACTCTGTCCGGGCTGAATTTGTTGACGATCGCCTGCACCAGATCATCAATCACTCGCCTGGACACTCGCGTCGATTGATCTTTGCCGACCAGTTGAAGTGAACTTAGTTCAGCCATTGTTCATTCTCCGGTACGATTATACCGTCAAGATCAAAAACGGGTGCGCGGTAACTTAGCAACCCGTATCGCATTCTGAATTGCCCATGGGGTCTTGATCATATGATCAAGGCATTGTCCGGCAGTTTGCTCAGTTCGCTTTCTGCAAAAGCCACCTCACCCAGGTGATGCAGCACGTCGACTTCGCCATCGTAGCGATAGCGGCGCTTGAACCAGCCCTGGCCCGAATAGGGCCGGAAGATCACGTCGAAGACGAGTTCGATCCGCGACAGGTTGACACTGACATCGATCAACCAGGCGGGCTTGTAATCACGCACCACCACCGACAGTTTTTGATCGCGCCGATCACGCATCAACTTCAACTCGGCCACTTGCGGTGAAAGTGTAGCAGCCATTGAATTTACCTCAAGCAAAGATTAGGGCACTATCAGACAAGAAGCTTTGCTTCAACGGTCATCGCTTCGAGGCCGGGCTTGAGCAGTACGGATACCGGGCAAGTCTCTTTGGTTTTTTCAGCCAACTCTTTGAAAGCCGCTGCATCGACACCGGGCACTTTCGCTTCTACGACCAGATGCAGCTGGGTCAATTTCACGCCGCTCTCGTCACGGCGCATGGTCAGCGTCGCTTTGGTGTTGATTTCCTGCGGCGGCGTATTCTGTTTCGTCAAATTCGAGGATAACGCCATGCTGAAGCAGGCTGCTTCAGCCGCTGCGAGCAATTCCTCGGGATTGCTGCCGGGGTTTGTTTCGAAGCGCGATGACCACGTGACTTTCACATCGTGCAGAAAACCGCTCTCGGTCGAAACGGCACCCCCGCCGCTCTTCAAATCACCCGTCCACTTCGCGGTTGCACTTCTTAACACATCTGCCATAGCTATCAAGTCTCCCTTTTCAAAAATGTTTCGTGCTGCACATTAAGTATAACATGCTTCGCAGAGCGGTACGAAAGGTGAGCGTGCGGAGCCAATCACGTGCAGGCCTGAAACACACCCATCGCTCAAGCACTATCGACCAGCTGCGCTTCGATCTGATCGATGTTGGCCAGAGTACCTTTGGTTTGACGCGTCGTAATCAACACCAC